>JBIKMD010000032.1:0-11912 GCA_044359465.1 Myxococcota bacterium | reverse complement strand
CGATCGGCGCCCGCAGTGTGCCACACGGTTTGGACTTGTGCGTTCGCGGTCGCAGCCGTGGGTTCAGCGGCTGGGCGAGGAGGAAGACGGAGCGCTTCGCCACCTGCATCCACATACGACTGAATGAACACCCGCGCCATGTCCTGCACGCCAGGGCCGCGCATGAAAATGGCGGCGTCGTTGTAGCTCCAGCCGTTGTCGATGGGCAGCATGTAGCTGCCGCCCACGTTGGCGCCAGTGGCAAAACCGCTCGTTCCGTCGATGATGACGACCTTGCGATGGTTCACCTTGAAGCCGTCGTAGCTTGGGCGCATCACTGGGATACCGGCTGCGCTCAGCGACGCCACATTGTCATTCGTATGGGTCTCCTTGAAGTCACCGGAGCTCTCGCGGTTGTCGACGACAACCCGCACGTCGAGCCCGCGGGCGTGTGCCCGAATGAGTGCATCGGTCACCGATTTGGCCACCGGATCGCCCTGAATTTGGAAGACATTGAGCCACACACTTTTTTGCGCAGTGTCGATCTCGGCGATTAACCGGTCGCGGTAAGCCACCCCGGACGGCAGAATCTCTAGATGGTTGTTGGTCGTGCATTGGCTGACCCCCGGCTCGTCGACTTGGACGCAGGGATCAGGCTCGGGAATAGCTTGCAGCGGCGGCTTGCCTAGAACGTTTCCCACCAGGAGCATCGCCGCCCCGGCCCAGGTAGCAAGACGCCCCATGAGCGACGGTTTCTTAGCAAAACCCGCCTCCACCCCTGGAAGACGCACTGCGGCTTTGACTCGTGGAGTCGTTCGCGGCAGAGGGGGTGCCTCGAGGGTCGGTTTTGATGCACCCAGCACAGGCTTCGCTTCCACAGCGGCTGGCTCAACCGGCGAAAGCATTGAGCAATTACCGGTATTTTGGCGAACGATACGGGTCACGGCGTCGTTATCGGATGCGTGATTCCGCAAGTGTCGTCTTGAGGACAAACAAATGACAGCCATCGTTTCGATTCAGAACGTCGTCAAAGAATACAATCTGGGCAAAGTGATCGTTCCCGCCCTGCGCGGCATCTCGCTCGAGGTGAAAACCGGTGACTTCATCTCGATTGCAGGCCCTTCCGGCAGCGGCAAGACCACCCTGCTCAATCTGATTGGCTGCGTTGATACCGCCACCAGCGGCAAGGTGCTGGTGAACGGCCAAGACACCAAAAACCTGAGCGACCGTGAGCTGACGAACCTACGCCTGCACACGCTCGGCTTCATCTTTCAGAGCTTCAACCTGGTGAGCGTGCTCAACGTCTATCAAAACGTCGAGTTTCCGCTCCTGCTGCAAGGCAAGACCAACGCCAAAGAGCGCCGCGACCGCGTCATGCACATGCTCACCCAGGTCGGCCTGGCCACGCATGAGAAACATCGTCCAAACGAGCTCTCCGGTGGTCAGCGGCAACGTGTAGCCGTCGCGCGCGCGCTGGTGACCAATCCGCAAATCGTGCTCGCCGACGAACCCACGGCGAACCTCGACTCGGTCACTGGCCAAGCGATCATCGACTTGATGAAGGATCTCAACAAATCGCAGGGCACGACCTTCATCTTCTCGACGCATGACAACAAGGTCATGGCGCATGCCAATTCGATCATTCAGATTGCCGACGGCAAATTGGCGGCCGGGCAGCACGCGGTGGCCTCGTGAGCCTGAGCACGCGCGAGGAGGTTTTGCACCATGGGTAAACTCCGCATCCTCTTTGAGATCTCGCTGCGCAATTTGTTCGCCAGCAAGATCAACTTGGTGATCGGCTTCATCGTGTTTGCTGGCACCGTACTCGTCGTTGTGGGCGGCTCCATGCTCGACAGCGTGTATGAAGCGATGAGCAAGAGCATTCGCGGCAGCGTGGCGGGAGACATTCAGGTGTTCTCCGCCAAATCGCGCGACGACTTGGCCATTTTCGGCAGCATGAGCGGCGAACCGGATTTGTCTCCGGTACCGGACTTCGGCAAAGTGTTCACTTCTCTCTCCAAAGTACCGAACGTCAAATCCGTGGTGCCCATGGGCATCAACGGCGCCATCGTGACCGGCGGCAACACCGTCGATCTCACGCTTGCGCAGCTTCGTAGTGAGATCAAAAAGAACGGACTCACTTCCGAGCGCGCAGTCAGCCTCAAAGCGCACGTCAGGCAAATCGTCGCCATCATTGGTGGTGATCGCAAGAAGCTCGATGAATTGCGGCAGAAGACACGCGACGATGTGGAAACTGACGCGGCGCTCGCCAAAGCAGGCACCGACGCATTTTGGCAGAACTTCGACCAAGACGCCGATGCCTCGCTCGAGTTCCTCGAGAACCGCGTCGCGCCAGCCATCAGCGACGGCGACATGCTCTATTTGCAATACGTCGGCACCAACATGGACGACTTCGCAAAATCGTTCGACCGAGTGCAGATCGTAGACGGCGAAGCGGTGCCCAAAGGCCACCGTGGGTTCTTGTTCAACAAGCTCGTCTACGAAGATCAGGCGAAGCTGAAGTCCGCGCGCCGGCTCGACAAGATCAAAGAAGCCAAAGACACTGGCACGTTGATCAAAGACGACGCCACATTGCAGCGCTATATCAAGGAGAACAAGGCGCAGACGCGCGAGGTCTTGCTCCAACTCGATCCGCAAGAGACGAAAAAGGCGATCAGCGGTTTGCAACAAGCCCTCAGCGCCAAGGAAGACACCATTGAGCCTTTGCTCGCGAAGCTCTTCGACATGGACGACGAGAACTTTGCGCCGCGGTACAAGGCTTACTACGACGTGCTCGCGCCGCTGCTCGAGCTCTACCGTGTGAAGGTGGGCGACACGCTGACCATCACGGGCTTTACCCGCTCGGGGTACATGCAATCGATCAACGTGAAGATCTACGGCACGTTCACCTTTAAAGGCCTAGAAAAAGCGGGCCTCTCTGGTGCGTTGAATTTGATCGACCTGGTGAGCTTCCGGCAGCTCTACGGGTACCTAGGCAGCGACAAGCTAGAAGAAATTGCCGAGATCAAAAAAGCGGGCGGCGTCAAAGAGGTCTCGCGCGACAAAGCCGAAGACGAGCTGTTCGGCGGCGGCAATGAAGTGGTGGCGCAAACCAAAGGCGCGGACATCGACGAGGTTGCGAAGCTTGGCGGTGGTGATCGTGCAGCGCAGCAAGCAGCGCTCATGACCCGTGAATACACGCGTTCCGAGATGAACGATGGTCTGGTGCTCAATGCTGCGATCTTGCTGGACGACCCAGAAAAGGCAGAGGAGACCATGCAGGCCATCGAGGCTGTGTCCAAACGGGACAACCTCGACCTAAAGGTGCTCGGCTGGCAAAAAGCAGCGGGCTTCGTGGGTCAGATGATCTTCGTGGCGCGCCTTGGCTTGTATTTCGCCGTGTTCATCATCTTCATTGTGGTGCTCGTCATCATCAACAACGCGGTCATGATGGCGACCATGCAGCGCGTGCGGGAGATTGGAACGCTGCGGGCGATTGGTAGCCAGCGCAACTTCGTGCTGAGCATGATCGTCACCGAGACCGTGTTCCTTGGCGTGGTCTTCGGCGGCATCGGTACCATCGTCGGCCTGGGGATCATGTGGGCGCTCGGTTCGGTCGGCATTCCCGCTGGTAACGATGAGCTCTACTTCTTCTTCTCGGGCCCACGTTTGTATCCCACCTGGCAAGTGAGCAACCTCATCGCGGGGTTTGCCATCGTGCTCGTCGTGAGCCTCATCTCCACTTTGTATCCGGCGTTTTTGGCAGCGCGCGTCTCCCCACTGCGCGCCATGCAATCGGACGACTGACCTATGTATCAAAACCTATACATCGCAGCGCGCAGCTTGATGCAGCACAAGCGGCGCACCTTTTTGCTCGGCGGCGCCATCACGGGCGTCACCACCCTCCTCATCCTTATGCTGTCGGTGTTTGCCGGCATCGAGAAGACGGTGGTCGAATCCGCCACCACCATCATGACAGGGCACGTAAACGTCGGTGGCTTCTTCAAGGTCACTGCAGGCCAGGCCGCGCCGGTCGTCACCCACTACAAAGGTGTCATCGAGCACATTCGCAAAGAAGTGCCTGAAGTCGATTTCATAAGCCAACGCGGCCGCGGCTGGGCCAAGGTGATCAGCTCCACCCATTCAACGCAGCTCGGTCTCGCCGGCATCGACATTGAAGAAGAACCCGGCGTGCGCCGCGTGCTCAAAGTGCTCGACGGCAATTTGGACGATTTGAAAAAGCCGGGTGCCATGTTGCTCTTCGAGGAGCAGGCGAAAAAGCTCGCCGTCAAAGTAGGCGACCCACTCACCGTCTCCGCCCCCACCCTGCGCGGCGTCAACAACACTATCGATGGCTACGTCGGCGTCATCGCCCAGAACATGGGACTGCTCAGCTCGTTCAATATCTTCATGCCAAACGTCACGCTGCGCCAGCTCTACCAGCTCAATGGCGAGACCACGGGCGCCGTGCAGATCTACCTCAAAGACATTCGCGACGTTGCCAAGGTGGAAGAGCGCTTGCGCCTCTCACTCGTCAAAGCAGGTTACGAAATCCTAGACAAAGACCCGCGCGCCTTCTGGTTCAAGTTCGAAAACGTCAACCGCGAAGCGTGGACTGGTCAGCGTTTGGACTTGAGCACCTGGGATGACGAGATCTCGTTCATCAAGTTCACCATCACCTCGATCAAAGTGCTCGGCAATGCGCTGCTGTTCATTCTGCTCATCGTCATTTCGGTGGGCATCATGAACACGTTGTGGATCGCCATTCGCGAGCGCACGCGCGAGATTGGCACGCTCCGCGCCATTGGCATGCAACGCGGCCGCGTGATGCGCATGTTCGTGACCGAGGCCTTCTTGCTCAGCGCCGTTGCCACCTTTGTAGGTGTGGTCATTGGTGGAATCATCTGCGTGCTATTGAACGCAGCGAACATCGTAGTACCGGAAGGCGTGCAATTGTTCCTGATGCGCGATCGTTTGATGCTGACACTCGATGTGGCGTCCATCGCGGGCGGCGTGACGCTGATCGTCGCTGTCACCACGGGCATTGCACTCATTCCTTCTTTCCTGGCGGCGCGGCTGAAGCCGATCACCGCCATGTCGAGCGTGGGGTAACCATGAAAGCAGTCGTTCTCGCCTTTGTTTTCGCTTTGATTCCGACCGTCGCACACGCCATGACGGCCGACGAAATCCAGTCTCTGCTGAAGCTGCTCGACGAACGCGAGCGCGCGGCCGGTGACTACAAATCACTCGTGTATCTGGAACAAAAAGAGAAAGACAAACCCGACGTAGCGAGTGAGGCGCTGGTGTATCGCCGCAGCGCCGATCAGAAGTTCATGATCCTCTTCAGCAAACCGAAGGATCAACAAGGCAAAGGCTACCTGCGTCTAGACAAGAACCTGTGGTTCTTCGATCCCAATACCGGAAAGTGGGAACGCCGCACGGAACGCGAACGCCTGAACGGCACCGACTCACGCCGAACAGACTTGGACGAATCGCGCCTGTCCGAAGAGTTCAACGGCGCGTTCGACGGCGAAGAGATGCTCGGCAAGTTCAAGGTCAAAAAGCTCACGCTGACCGTCAAAAACGGAATCGACGTGGCCTACCCGGTGGTGAAGCTCTGGGTCGACGAGAACTCCAACATTCTGAAGCGCCAAGAGTTCGCGCTCTCGGGCCGCATCATGCGCACGTTGTATTATCCGCGTTGGAACAAACAATACAGCGAAAGCAAAAAGGGCGAGGTTTGGTTCCCAGGCGAGATTCGTATCTACGACGAAGTCGAAAAAGCGAACTCGACGATCGTCGTGATCAAAACTGTAGACCTGCGGCCACTCGAAGCGAATCTCTTCACCAAATCTTGGCTCGAGTCTAAATCGCGATGAGCGCACCTGTCCTCGCACGCGTGGTTACGGCCGCACTCTTGCTCATCGCCCCCATCACGATGGCAGCCGAGCGCCCAAATGAAGACGACCTCTTTGGCGGCTCAGCGGACCCAAACCCAGCGCCCGCTTCGCAGCCAGAACCAGGGCCAGATGCCGCGCAACAAGCGTCCTCGCAGCCAGTCAAGAACGTGCGTGATACGGCGGCGTTAGAAGAGCCGCCAACAGCCGACGGCTTCCTCTCTGGCCGCATCAAGGACGACTTCTTGCGCGTGGGCGGCAAGTTCTACATTCGTGCGTTTTCTTCTGTCTCGACCGAGCAGAAGGTGGAAGACTCGCGTTTCTCGGTGCCCATGCTGGCGGACGTCTACTTGGATGCGCGTCCAATTGACCGCTTGCGCGCCCAGATCCTGGGCCGCTTGCAGTATGATCCGTTCCTCAACACCACGAACGGATTGACCATCCCGGGCGCCACTGCCACCGTCGTTCCAAATCCGGCCGTCGCCCTCGATCAAGCGTGGGTCGCCTTCGACATTGGCCACGCAGTGTTCATCACCGCCGGTCGTCAGCACGTCAAATGGGGCACCGCGCGCTTCTTCACACCAACGGATTTTCTCTCCGCACAGTTTCGCGATCCACTCTCCCAGTTCGACACGCGTCTTGGTGTGACCATGCTCAAGGTCTCCGTTCCGTGGGAGGCAAAAGGGTGGAACTTCTACGCCATCGCGCTCTTCGAACCGACGCAGCTTCCGGCGACGAACCTGGGAACAGGCGCATCAGGCGCCAACCCCATTGCCTCGGTGCCCGGCCCAACGGGTCCTGCCAGCACGACGCTTGGTGACATAGGCGGCGCCGCGCGTGTAGAAGCCTCTCTGGGCCCGGTGCAGATCGGCATTGACGGCCTTGTTCAGCGCAACCGCAAAGCCCGCGGTGGCATAGACATCACAACGGCGGTTGGTCCCGTCGACTTCTACGCTGAAGCAGCGATTCGAGCGGGCAGCGACATTCCGGTGTTTCGCAAAATCGCCCAGGTGAATCCACGCTCGGCCATCAGTCTTGGCCAAGGTTACGAGAGCTACGATCCCGGACTCGTCGGCCAAGTCGCAGGCGGCCTGAGCTATGACATTGCGCTACCGAGCAACAAAAGCCTGAGCCTTGGCGTCGAGTATTTTTTCAACTCGGTAGGCTACAAAGACTCAGAGGTTTATCCGGTGCTCTTGTTCAACGGCGCGTTTCAGCCGTTCTACAATGGGCAACATTATGGCGCATTTACATCTGTGTTCATCGACAACACATCCAAAGTCACTGCTATTTTCTCGACCATCGGCAATTTCTCCGATCTGAGCTTCATTTCACGCATCGATTGTTTGGTGACGGTGTACAACCACCTACAGGTAGAGGCCTTCGTCGGTGCGCACTACGGCAAACGTGGCGGGGAGTTCCGTTTCGCGCTCGACATCGACGCCGAGACCGTGCCGAATCCACTCGACCCTGCTGGTGCCCCACTCGTGAGTATTCCGAAAATCAACGTCGTCGCACCGCTGCTCGACTTTGGCATCGGTCTCCGCGTTTCGCTTTGAACGAACAGCGCTGAAGGCGCATACCCACCAAACACCGCGACCCCGGGTTTGTTGCACGACGCGCAGCGAGTGCAACTTATGGCGCCCCTGCGTGTTTGGTTGGCATGTTGAATTTGCTCAAGAAAACAACGGCTTCGCCTACAGGGATCACGGTCGCTATGCTCTTCGTTGTGGCATGCTCGCAACCCAAACAAGTCATTCGTTTGGGCGATGTTTACGACATGCCAGCAGATGATTCTGGACAATCCGGAGTCAGTGGTTCGGAGGGCGATACGGGCAGCAACACAGCGCCTGTAGAGCCAGGTCAGACAGCGCCAACCTCAGACCCTGGCCCAATCACGCCACCGCCGCCTGATGAGCAAAAGCCGACTGTCGTCCAAACCACCCCCGCCAGCGGGAGCAAGGCTGTCTCGGGGCCACTCGTCGTGCGCTTTTCTGAGCCCATGCAGCCGCCCGTTGCAGCTGACTTCGAGTTGGTCCCAGCGGCGCCCTTCACTCTCAACTACGACGCTGCCTCCTATACCGCCACGCTTGTACCAGCGCTGATCGGTGGGACCACCTACATGCTGAAGATGAAGAGCAGCCTGAAGGATCTGGCTGGGAACACGCTCACAGCCGTGAACGTTTCTTTCATCTCGCAAGACGCGGCTCCATTCAGAGTCGATGTAGACGGCACCACGCAGCACACGCAGTTCACCCTCGCCTTCGATAGCAGCGGCAACGGCGTAGCTGCCTGGGTAGCGACGGGGCACGGTGTGCTCGTTTCGACCTTCGACCCAGCTTCGGACACTTGGTCCGTAGCCCAACTCGTTGTCTCATCGTCCAGTACCAACTCATTGGAGATTGCGCTCATCAGCAACGGAACGGCCTTCGCGCTCGTGGCGGAGAACCGTGGTGAATTGTACGCACTTGTCGCTCGCAAGAATGCAACTTGGGAGCCTTCCAATCTGAACGCTACGCTGCTCGACACCACCGCGGCCGGACTCCCTCGCCTGGCCGGGCGCTCCACAGACCTCCTCCTCGTCTACCCACGCACGGACAACACAGTCGTATCCTTGGCACGGACCAACGCGGCTACAAGCTGGGGAGCCCCAGTCACGCTTCCAATCGTAGGCCCAATCACGGAGCTTGCGGTCGCCTCGGATGGCACAGCGTACGGCGCGGTCGCGGTGAGCGCTGCGGATAACACGGACAAGGACGTCATGCTGACGCTCTCAACTGATGCGGGCGCGACTTGGCGCGCAGCAGAGACCTTGGACACCGCCAATACGCGCCCCGCAGCCGTGTCTTTGATCGCAGGCGCTCCCGGCTTTTTCAGTACGCATACAGGCTTTTCAGGAATCTACGCAGCGCGTGTGAAAGTCGCCGCGAGCGTTTACCAACCCGTGGAAGCCTCCGTGCTCATCTCGAGCAGCTCTCGCCCATCCCAGGTGGTGCGCGTGTCGAATGGGTACATGCTGGTAGCACCAGGTGGTTCGGTCATCTACACGGAGCTCTGCCTCGATGCGTCGGCCAGCTGTTCGACGACAACGCTTCAAACAGTGGCCGCGCTCGGCACTGTTGACGAGGACGCTCCGGTGGCTGTGAGTGCTGCAAACGCCGTAGCGATCGCCTGGAAAGATGCGACGAGCGGCGCCTTGCAAGTGCGCCGTTACCAGGGCGGCACATGGCAGGCGATCGAGTCACTCACCACGGACGCAGTCGACACCATGATCATGGCGTCTCGCTCGACGCGGCATCACATCATTTATACGCGCAAGAAGCTGAACGGTGGCAGCACGCTCTGGATTCGTTTCTTCGACGGAACCGTTTGGAACGCAGAGACGCAGCAGGATACCGCGACGGACACAGTCGGAGCCTTTGCCATTGCTGCAGCGGACTTCGACCGAACCACGGCAGGCCCCTTCATCAAAGTGTGGGCAGAAGACAAAACCGTGAAAGCGAACACCGGAGGACAAAGTGCGGCGGTTCCACTCATCGCAGCGCCGTACTTGGGACAACCTTCGAACCTGCGCGTGGCGCGGGCCAGCAACGGTGATAGCTGCATTGTATGGCAAGAGACCACCGCTGCCGGACGCCGCGTGTTTGCCCGCTTCATAGGTGCGACAGTCAGCAACATCGTTCCTGTGAGCCCACATCTCGCGAGCACGCCAGACGTTGCGCTCGCTGCTGGTGAGGGGCGCTGCGTGGTCGCAGTTGGCCTGTCTGCGGTGATCGCGACTGTCGTGACGGTCTTCAACAACACCGCCTGGACGCCTTCAGTCGTTCGCCTCGTCGCAGGCGCGCACGTCCGCATGTTGTCCAAATCCGCAATGCTGCTTGGCACAAGCGAAGATCTCACCGCCGGCACGTATGGGGTGTACGCGCAGCAGTACGCGTTCGGCAACGGGACTTGGGAAAGCCCGCAAACCCTGGTGACCGGCACGGGTTCTGCGCAGACCGAGGCCTCGTTCGACTATGAAGATCAGGTCGCGTTTGCGTGGAGCGTGGGCGACAAGTTGCGTGTTGCCATCTACGACGGTGAGAACTGGGGCGCCGTACAAAACATCAGCGGCACCGGTGATGGGCCAGACTACGTGAGCTTCGCCCATGATGCTGGAGGTTTTGCGCTGGCATTCATGGCGACCAATCACCCATCAACGAACACCCGCCGTATTCAGTACGTGTCGAGCACTAACAACGTTTTCGGTTCCCCCTCCTTTGTCGACAGTGGCAGTGAAGCACTGAGCAGCGGCCTGAGCTTCCTCGCAAACGATGCCTTCTCCTTCGTTTCCTATCGCACGAGCGCTGGTTTTAGTACGCGCACTCTGACAGGCAGTACGTGGTCCGCGCCAACGCTGCGCTGTGATGGACCCATTAGCGTCAGCAGCGTCGTTGCAAACGAAGTACGGCAGCTGTGCTTGAACAGCGACGATGCCATGAGCCACATCGCGTTCAGCCCCGCTGCAATCGCCACGCGCGGCCAGAGTGCACCAACGAATTTAACGATCGCTGCGTTCTCTGGCGGCGATGCATTGCACTACACGAGTGATGGCACGTTGCGTGTGGCTGGTTTCAACGGCAAATGGAACGCGCCACGCGTTCTCGCCCAGTCAGTGGGAACATTGGTAGACGCGAGCACGGCGACGAACCGCGGTGTCTTGTACACGAGCGGCACGGGCTACCCGAATTCGCTGCAATTCATCGCTGGTTTTGCCATAGAATAACGCAGCTCAGCGGGTCGCGCAGGACGATGCGGGCATGAGCTGCGTCCGCAAGTGCTCATCGGTCTTCACAAAAATGCCTTCACTTGCTGACGCGACGGTTCCAATCGTGTCTGCGGGATCGATGAGAATCCCAAACAGATAAACGTCCGTCTCGTTCCAGGCCGCTTGATAGCGAAGGACGTCCGTCCCGCGGTCTATCCAGATATCCAGCCCGTAAGATTGCCAAAGCTGATACCCCTCAGGGCCGTCGGTGCCATCGAACGAATCCTCAATCCACCCGCGGCTATAGAACGCGCGGCGAGGCGCACCGTCGAGCTCGTACTCGAACCAGCGAAAGCGCTTCCACATCTCGAAAGACACCTCGAAGAGCTCGTTCCTTCGTGTGACCTCGTTGCGCGTCAGCGCACTGTCGCAAGCGGCGCTGAGAAAGCAACCCGGCGCGAGTGGACTCTCAAAGTTACGAAAGTACTTGGCGGCCGTCGGCTCTACTGGACGTTGATCCACCATCGCCTGCACCTCGGCATGACAAGCGAGTGGAAAGGGGCTGACGTAGGCAACGGCAGACCCTTTGGTGTTCGCGACGGAGCGCGCTGGGCGTCTGGGCAGGGTGGCGACATCGACGTCTGTGAGCGCAGCGACTTCCCAAGTACGGGCAGAGAACGCAGTGCTTGCGTTCACACCTGCGCCCTCGTTGGCCGTGGTCTCGAGCCAGCGCTCCAGGTTGACGAGCGCCGCAATGGGTAGCTTCTCATTTTTCGCATCTTGGCGGCGGTACAACTCGTGCGAAATGTCGTCGAGTGTTTCCCCTCCTCGGCTTGGTCCGCAGGCCACAAACGACAACAGCGCCATCACCAAACCGTACTTCATGACTTCTCCCCCGAGCTTTCAAAGGGAATGCGCAAGTGGCCTAGGTAGGTATCTTCGAACACGGCGTTGGGAAGCAGCCCCACTTCATCTGGGCCAATGCGGTCGCTCGGCTTGAAACGTGTGCCGAACAGCACGTCAAAGATGATGAGGTTGTTGCCGTAGTTCGAGTTGGACTCTTCGATCTTCTGCGAGTGGTGCCACCGGTGCATCTCCGTGCTCGCGATCAGCCAGTTGAGCGGCCCGAGGCGTAAATCCAAGTTGCAATGCTGAAAGAGTCCATTGGTCGTATGCATGACCGTCTTGAACATGATCACTTCATCAGGTGCGCCAAGCGCCCACAGAATGGCGACTGTTGCTCCGAACGAAAACAAGACTTGCAGCGGATGCGTGCGGGTCGCGGCAAA
>JBIKMD010000781.1:0-3431 GCA_044359465.1 Myxococcota bacterium | reverse complement strand
CGCGAGTAAAAGCGAGCTGCCCGGCGGCACGAAGCTACTCAGTTTAGCCACCAACGTGTCAGAGGGCCCAGTGGCGGTTGTCCCGTCCTCTTCGAGCCTCGAGGCACCACACGGTGAGGGTCATGAGCAGATTCCTGGCATTCTGATCGACGGCAGTGGCATGCGGCCGCGCGTGTTATCCCCACAAGGCGACGTCATGCTCGCTCCCGGCTACAGCGCACTCACCGTGTCGAACGTTCCGACGCCTACGGTGACTGCGGGCACTGGCGGGCAGACCGTCACCATACGCGCGAGTCACAGCAACGGCGAAAGCCGTGACATGGTGTATGCGGGTCTCAACAGTACACTCACTCCTGCGTTGACCCGCACCGGCAGCGCGACCGGTGATGACTTTGGGGAAACGGTCATCGGGCTCGGCGATGTGAATGACGACGGTATTGGCGATTGGGCGATCGGCGCACCTGGCTACAGCGGCGCAACGGGTTCGCAATCAGGTGCTGTGTTCATTGTGGACGGCGCGAATCCTACGGGCACTTTCATACGCACGATAGAAGGACAAAGCCCCGGCGCACGGCTTGGAAGCGCGCTGGCTGTCGGCCGCTTCGAAGCCGGGCGGGACGCCGTTTTGCTCATGGGTGCTCCCACCGAATCAGTCGCGGGATTCACGAACGCAGGCAGCGTCTACTACACCTGTATCAAGACCTCAGTGAACGCCTGCGGCGTTGGGCTCGATAGCTTGCGCGTCATCAACCAATCGCCTTTCGCGAATCGCTTCTTCGGTACTTCTGTCGCGTACATTGGCGACGTCGCAGGCGACGGCAACACACAAGTGGCCGCGGGTATGCCGAGCGCCTCACTACCCGGCTCCGTGCAGATTCTAAAATGGTCCTCAGCGTCCCTCACGATTCAACAAACCCTGACCGGCACCAACGGAAACAACGGTGACTCGTTTGGCAAATCACTGGCAAGCGGACAGGACCTCACGGGCGACGGCCTGATTGATTTGGTCATTGGTGCGCCGAACCAAAGCGGTGGCGGCGCGGTGTATGTGGCCCATCGTCCGTCGGTGTCTTGGACCATCGATCAACGGGGGGTTGGCGTTAGCGGGTACGGGTCTCACGTCGCCATGTGGGCGGTCGCGGTGCCTCCCGCACTGATGGGACTGATTGTGGCGAGCAGCCCGAGCGAGGGCTTCGGCGTCGTGCGGGCCTATCCAAACGAAGCGCTGCCTTCAACGACGTTCACTTACCCGAACGTGAGCGGCCCCTTTACGAGCGATCGTGACTTCGACGGCGATAGTTATCCAGACCTCGTCACCACAACGACGACCGGCATCGAAATCGTGGGTGCGCGGCCAACCGCTGCACAAGTTTCGCATAGGAGCTTCACCCTCCCTTCCGGCGGCGGGTTGGCGTTTTTGCCAGATCACAACGGTGATGGCCGCGCGGAGATCGCAGTTGGCAACCTGACGCTGGCGGGCGAGGTGAACATCATCCAGTCGCAGCGCACACCGCTTCTGCGCTTGCCGCGTCCGGCGTCGTTCACGCTCATGGGCACGTCGTCCGTCAACGCCACTGTGCTTTGGAGCGACGTGCCGAATGCAAGCGAGTTCATTGTGGAAACAAGGCGCTTTGGCTCACCAACCTGGGGAGCCCCCCAATCGTTCGTGAGTGGGATGACAAGCGGCCTGATCACGGGGCTTATTCCCGCGACGCCCTATGTATTCCGCATCAAAGCGCGCAACCAAGACACCGAGTCGACCTGGTCCGTTACGCTACGCGCAGACACCACGCCGTGACAGACGCGGCGAACGTTAGAAGGCGGCGCGAAGCTCGAGCCACAAACGCTGACCAATACGTTCACCGTCTTGGTAGTCTTGCCCTACGTGGCGGGTGACCGCGTTCAAGTAGAAGCGATTATCCACCAGGTTGGTGCCGGCAAGCGCCAACTTGAAACGGCCTGGTTCGTCTAAATTCACTGCGACTTGTGCGTTCCAAATCACACGCGCGGCCCACTCTTTAGAGGTGGGATCATCCTTGGCATCACCAAAGGTGAGAAACGAGCCAACAAAGTACACCTGGGTTGATGCGCTGACGCGGCCATAGCTGAGCTGCGCGCCTAAGCCTGCGAGGTGCTCCGGACTGAGCGGTGCATAGTGATAGTAGGCCCAAACTTTGGCGACCTTCTTGATGTCTGCTTCGAGCCGCAGGCTTGCCGCCGGGATCCAAAACACATCTGGAATGTTCACGAATACAGCGGGCAGTTTACCTGATTGATTCGGATAGAGTTGCACAGGATAACCAGCAATCTCGGTCGCTTCGGACGAACTCGATTCGCGCAGCGGAAGAATGACGTTGGTCACGCGCATCGCTAGCAACTCGGCGCGCAAACGGAACCAGTCCACACGGCCATTGTAGCCAAGCGAGATCTGAAGAATCTCCTCACTGCGCGCTGCCGAATTGCCTTGAAACCAAGGTATGCCATCGAGGTTGACGACCTCGGCAAAGCTCTCGAACACACTCGGATTGCGAAACGCAGAGGCCGCTTCGAAGCGCAGCGAATGATCATCGGTGATCAACCAAACAACGGAGCCGCGAGGCGCCACATTGAAGCGGCTGAAGGCACGCAAACGCGGGCTTTCGTTAGCCTCGAGCCGAATGCCTGCGGTGAACACCAAACGATCGATCGGACGAAAGGTATCTTCGGCAAACAGGCCGTACACGTGTTGAAACCTGGCATTCTCGGGGATGCCGTCTTGACCGACGTAAACGAAACGCAGCTGCGTGCCGACGCTGAGCTGGTTGAAAAAGAACTTGGGCGTCTTGTATTGCGCGAAGAGCTCGGCGCTCCCGCTGCGCGAATCGAATGGTGCGGGCGCATTGTTCGCACGCACGAAGGTATGGTCCGTGCCAACGTAACGCCCCCACGCGATGATCGACAGCTCGTCGCCCTCTTTCGCCAGGTTGGCGCGTGAAGCATGCATGGTGAGCGCGTAGTCTTGAAAACGAATCGCCGCAGCACGCTCAGTGTAATACGCTGCGTCGTGAAAGGTAGCGGAGAGGCGCTGACGAATGAGCCAACCGTCCTTACGTTCATGCAGATCCAGCGCGGCATTGAAGCGTTTGTGAGGCTGCAGGCCCTCCTGCGTTGCGCTTCCCAAGTTGAGCACATTCGGATCGAACGAGGGCAAATAGTCAGCCCCTGCGCTCACCCGCAGCCCGAAAGCACCCGTGTTGTAGGTGGCATCCGCAAACACCCGTCCAAGCGCTTGCCATTGCCCTGAATTGTCGGGCGCCTCTCCCCTAGACCCCGTCGCAATACCGCCGCGTACGATCGCGGTAGCCTGGGTGCCATCGGCTGAGGGCTGCTTGGTCACGATGTTGACCACACCTGCATACGCGTTGGTTCCGTACAGCGTCGATGACGGCCCC
>JBIKMD010000779.1:0-3449 GCA_044359465.1 Myxococcota bacterium | reverse complement strand
GGTTGAGACGACGACGATCTCTGCGTTGCCCACGTTGGCGGCATCGTGGCCAATCGTCACTTTTGCGCCGAGCTTGAGTAAACGCTCGGTCACCGGGCTGGCCGACAGATCCGATCCACTCACCACGTAGCCATAACCCAGCAAGATCTCGGCGATGCCGCTCATGCCAATGCCGCCAATACCGATGAAGTGCAGCTTCGGGGTGCGCCCGCGGAACAGTCGTTTCATGTCTTCACCAGTCCTAGGCACATGGCAGCAAGATGTTCGGCAGCTTTTGGGTCGCCGAGCGTTTTGGCTGCAGCGCTCATCGTCTGCAGCTTGGTTTTGTCAGACAGAAGGTCCGCGACGATTCCCGCGAGCTTGTTTCCGCTGAGCTCGTTTTGCTTGAGCAGTACGCCGGCACCCGCATCAGCGAACGCTTGCGCATTCTTAGTCTGGTGATCATCGGCGGCAGTGGGGAGGGGAATCATCACTGCGGGTTTTCCGCACAACGCCAGCTCGGCGAGGGAGGATGCACCTGCGCGGCACACCACCACGTCACATGCAGCATACGCAGCCGCCATGTCGTCGATGAACGCTTTGACGTCCACGTCGCGACCCGCGTGGGCTTGTTTGACGCGTTCGAAGTCGCTCGGGCCAGTCTGGTGGACGACGTGGAAATTTTCCCACTGCGTCGCCGCAGCAATGACTGCGTCGTTGATCGCTTTGGCGCCTTGCGAGCCGCCAAAGACGAGCACGCACCGCTTCCCGCTGCGTGCCAAGGTGTTTGCGGCAATCGCATTGGCGATCTGCGGGCGGACGGGAATACCCGCTTTCACGAGCTTCTTCCCAAAGTGCGCTGCCGCGCGGTCATAAGGGGAGATCGCAATGCGCGCGATCTTGGCGAGGATACGATTCGTGAGGCCAGGAACGGCGTTTGGTTCCAGGATGAGCGTGGGTACCCGCATGAGCCATGCGGCCAAAATGGCTGGACCCGCTGCGTATCCGCCTACGCCTACTGCCACCACCGGTTTTTCGCGGCGGACGATGCGCAGCGATTGGATGATGCTGCGTGGAAGCATGAACACGCCTTTGAGTGTCTGCAGGAGGCCGCGGCGTTTGATGCCCACTTGATCAATGAGCTCCAAGCGGTAGCCAGCCGCAGGCACGATCTTCACCTCGAGCCCACGTTCGGTACCGACGAAGAAGGCTTCACCGTTTGGGACCTGCGCCACCCACGCCCCCGCGAGCGCAATGCCGGGAAACAAGTGCCCGCCTGTGCCTCCGCCCGCGATCATGAGCTTCATTGCGCAGCCTCTTCTGCGTCGCGTTTCGTCGCGAGCGAATAGAGAAGGCCAATGGCGGCGCAGCACGAAATGAGTGAGCTTCCCCCATACGAAATGAAAGGAAGCGTGAGGCCCTTGGTCGGCATGAGACCGGTGGCGACGCACATGTTCATGCCCGCCTGCAGGACGAGCCAAGAGCTAAGGCCAAGCGCCAAGAATTTTCCGAAGCTTGTCGTTTGGCGTTTGGCAATTTGAGCGGAAACAAACAGGAGCGCTGCGAACAACAGAACGATGAAGGCGGTGCCTACAAAGCCGAGCTCTTCGCCAATGATGGCAAAAATGAAGTCGGTGTGTGCTTCCGGAAGGAAGTAGAGCTTCTGACGGCCATCACCTAGCCCAAGGCCAAAAGTGCCGCCCGATCCCAGACTGATCAACGCTTCGCTCAATTGGTAACCTGCGCCGCGGCGATGCGCGAACGGATCCAAAAACGAAATCACGCGTGCCACGCGGTACGGGTAAAGCATGATGAGCCCGGTCACGATGGGGACCAGTCCGAGTGCTGCCACGAGCATGGGGCCGACTTTGGCGCCGGCGATGAAGAGCATCACGATGCCAATGAGCTCGATGACGAACGCAGTACCCAAATCGCGTTCGCAGACCACGAGGAATGCGAAGATCTGAATGAAACCAAATGCCACCCACATGCTCGACGGATTGTGACCGTCTTTGCGGCGGGCGAGGGCATGCGCCAAGAAGAGAATCACGAGGATTTTGCACAGCTCGGCCGGCTGGACGAGGGCAAAGCCGAGCGGCAACCAGCGCCGTGCACCGCCGCTGACTTTGCCCACACCGGGAATCAGGACGAGCAGCAGCATGACGATGCCGGCGGCGAGGATCCACTTGAGGTGTTTGCGAATGAAGGTCACTGGAACGTTCGCCGCGATCGCCATCACGCTCAGGCCGATCGCCGCAAACTTGAGCTGACGCATCACAAAGAAGGTGTCGTCATGGTAGCGGTTGGCAGCAAAGACCGCACTCGACGAGTAGACCATGGTGAGCCCCATGGTGAGCAGCGCGAGTGTGATCAGCAGCAAGCCTTCGTGCAGCTTGAGGTCCGACGGAGCGATGCGCTGCAAGAACGTACGATTCTGAGCGACCAGCATCAGGTAGTTCCTCCTAGAGCATTCACCAAGGTCTTGAACGTGCGGCCGCGCTCTTCGTAATTCTTGAATTGATCGAAGCTGGAGCACGCCGGAGAAAGCAGAACGGCGTCGCCCGCTTTGGCTTCTTGTGAGGCGCGGGCGACGGCTTCTTCTAGGTTGGCGACGCGGGCAATGGCGCAAGTGCCAACCATCGCCGCTTCAATGAGCGGTGCTGCTTCACCAAAGAGAATCGCGAGCTTGACCTTGTTTGTTCCCGCGGCTTTGCTGAGCGCATAACCGCCGTTTTTATCGCGGCCACCTGCGAGCCAAATGATAGGAGCAGGCACCGCGAGCAACGCTTTGGCCGCAGCGTCGTCATTCGTTGCCTTGGAATCATTGAAGTAGGTGACGCCTGAAACCGTGCGAACACGCTCGATGCGATGTTCAACGCCGCCAAAAGTATCGATGCCTTTTTGAATCGAGGCAGTGTCGATGCCGAGCGCGAGTGCGGCCTTCATCGCTGCCACTTGGTTCTCGCGGTTGTGCCGACCAAGCAAATGGGAGTGTTCGAAGCTCACCGCTACCTGTTCGTCGGGCGTGAACCAGGTGACTTGCGATGCTAGTTTCGGCCCCAATTGAGCGCAAAAGCGGTCTTCTTTGTTGAGGACGCTGGTGTGCGCTGCGCTTTGTTTCTCGAACAAACGCGCTTTAGCGGCGCCGTAGGCTTCGACCGAGGCATAACGGTCCAAATGGTCGGGCGTGAGATTCAAAAACACGGCGACGTGGGCATCGAAGGTGTGAATCTCTTCGCATTGGTAGCTAGACAGCTCGAGCACGGCGACCTCTGGCAGCTCGGTCGTTAGCGCCAAATTGCACAGCGGATCGCCAATGTTGCCGCCGACGAACACGCGTTTTCCGGCGGTTTTGACGATGTGGCCAATGAGCGAAGTCGTCGTCGTTTTACCGTTGGTTCCCGTGATGGCGCAGTAGCGCAAGGTCTTTGGCAGCGACAAATAGCCGAGCTCGACTTCGGCGCAGCGCG
>JBIKMD010000031.1:0-11961 GCA_044359465.1 Myxococcota bacterium | reverse complement strand
TCGACGAGGGCAACGGTTCCTCATCCGGATTTCTCGCGCCGACGGGGCGCTTTCGTTTCCGCGTCCCGGGCGGTTTCGAGCTTCAAGAAGGCAATGACCCTGACACACTCATCTGGCTAGGAACCGTTAGCGGCTACAACGCTAAGTTGGTCATCAAGCGCATCAGCGTGACGCCGGGCGCTTCATCGTCGCAGCTCATGCTTACGACGCGCGACCGCTTCTTGAACAAATTGCCTAATTTTGCCGTACTAAAGAATACGACGTTCAAAATCGCGCACCGGCCTTGCGCGGTGATGATCGCACGCTTCGATTATCAAGGGAACAAGGGTTACCCCATGATCATCGAGAACGGCTACGTCGTCGATGGCGGCGATGGCTACATCATTCACATGGAGACCGCCGACGCTGGATACCAATACGCAGCCCGAGAGCTTGCAGATGTCTACAAGAGCTTTCGTATGATTCCACCTCCATCCGCTGCGCCCGTTGCCATCCCACCGTCCGCGCCCGCGCCCCAAACGAAGAAGCGCTGATGCGTTTTTCCTGCGAGAGTTGCCAGGCGAAGTATTCGATTCCGGACGAACGCGTCGAGGGAAAGATCGTTCGTCTCAAATGCCAAAAATGCGGCGCAGAAATTGTGGTCAAAGGCGCACCCAAAGCGCCCGCGGCAGAGCCCAAGACCACAGCGGATGCGCCAAAAGAAAAGCCACCCGAGCCACCCACAAAAACAGCTAAGGTCGCCCCCGTCACGCGCATTGAGGATCGTCCATCAGTGCGCCTGGACGACAGCGCGTTCGGTAGTGACGAGGACGAAGAACCTCGCGAGAGCACTCGCATTGCCAGTCTCACCGAGCTCGAGCGCATGCGCGCTGAAGCCGCGAGCGATCTGCAAAAGCCAAAACAGGAAAAGAAAAAAGCCCCGCCAGCACCACCGCCACCGGCGCCGAGCGCTAAAGCAGAGTGGTTAGTACTCATTAGCGGCACGCAGCACGGGCCGTTCACGGAAGACGACGTGCGTCTCAAACTGGCAGAGGGCGAACTGCACTCACGTTCCTACATGTGGAAAGAGGGCATGGGCGAATGGCAGCGCCTCAACGCCTTACCCGAGTTTTCCGACATGGTTTTGACCAAGAACGCGGAACCAACAAAAAAACCGGACACCGACTTCGATTCAGTCTTCGGCAAGCCTGGCGATCCACCCAAACGTGAGCCGCCGCCTTTGGCCAAGCCGCTCGAGCTCGATCCGGAGCCCTCAGGACCGCTGCAGCTCGCCGACGACATATCCGACGAACCCATCGATCCTAATCGTCCCGCCACGGGTGAGATTCCTCTGACGCCCAACTTCAATCAGGAGTCAGTGGAGCCCGCTCGCGAATCAACGCGCCAATTCATGGCCGCGGCAGGCATGAACGAACAAAAGAAAAAACAGCGGCTCATCATTGCAGTCGCAGTGGCGGTGATCCTGCTGCTCGCTGGCGTGATCGTGCTGGATTTTCTCGGCATCATCACGATCCTCGGAGCCTCAGAAGACACCACAAAACCAGACACGCCCCAAAGCGCCTCTCAACCGGCCTCCATGGCGGCAGTCGATTCGCTCAGCGATCAAGAAAAGGCACGCCTGCGTGAAGGGCTACTCGGGAAAAAGAGCGAACAACCGAAATCAGAAGGCGAGAAGTCGCAGCCGGCGCAGCAGCAAGCGGCCAACGAACGAAAGCAGCAGTCGGACAAGCCGGAGGGCGCAGAGAAAAAGCTGCTCGCCGATGTGTACGGAGACAGTGCAAAAACGGCCGTTCGCGTAGAGGCACCCACGTTCAAAACTGCCGAACAGGAGCTGCCTTCTGGCATGAACGCTGAAACGATCACCAAAGTGGTCGAGAACAACCAACGAGCAGTGAAGTTGTGCCTCGAGCGCGAGCTCAAACACGGCGGCACGCTGAGCGGAAAGCTAGAGGTCGAGTTCAGCATTGCGCCAAGCGGGCTGGTGACGAACGCAGGGATCAAAACCGCCAAATTCAAAGGGACGGAGTTTGGTGACTGCGTGGTTGGCGCGGTGAAGGCATGGAAGTTCCCACGATTTTCTGGCGACCCTGTGCCAGTCGAATATCCATTCATCCTCTCCTCGGGCATGTAACGGCCTGGAAGGAATCTTAGACAGTGCAGGGACCGAGGGCTAAACTCGTGACGATGTTCAGGAAGAATGTGTTATCGCTCGGCCTCTCCGTCGCGGCGCTCATCAGCGCGCACGGGTGTCGCCGGTATGTGTTCGAGTTCCAACCCAAGTCGCAAAAAATCCTGCGCGACATCGAGCTCACGGTCGACAGACCAAGTGAAGCGGATGTTCTTTTTGTCATCGACTCTTCGGGATCGATGGCGCAGCATCAGGAAAATTTGCGACGGAATATCTCCGCATACATCGACAATTTGTCGACCTCTCCTAACAAGTTTCAGATCGCAGTGACCACGACTGACCTCAACGACTGCACGGAGATTCCGCCAGCTGGGAATCCGTGGGACGGCAAATGCGGTCGCTTGCTTTCACCTGATGGGCAAGACCCCATCATTCGCCGGGTCGACTACGCGGACAACGTGGCGCTCGCCGAACGCTTTCGCGCGATTGCGGGGGCAGTTGGAACCAAGGGCTCCGGCTATGAACAAGGCCTAAAAGCAGCCGCTCGTGCTGTAGACCCAGAGCTCACTGGCGCAGGCAAACCCAACTCCGGGTTTGTGCGTCCCGGTGCGCTTCTGATGGTGGTCATTTTGAGCGACGAATCGGATTGCAGCTACGCGTTCGATCAACAGTCTGGCTATTCGCAGTTCATTGGCCTGAACCTGGAAGCAGGCGAAAGCTGCTACAAATTCCGAGACAAACTCGAACCCGCGAACGCCTGGGCCGACCGGATCTCCACGGTCAAAGGGCGCCGCGCGCTTGGGGCCGTGTGCGCCATCACCGCGGGGCAGTTCGACGAAGCCACGCGCCAGTTCACCGCGGGCAACTGCGTGATCGACGCGAACAACCAACCCTCGAACGCGTGCACCTGCTTCCTGAATCAGTCCGTCTCGTTCTGTCAGTACCCGTTCCCGGACGAAGGATTGGACGCTCAGCGTCAGCCCCCGCCCGGTCAAACGGGTGGCTGCGGACCGAACACCACCTGCTGCACCGGCAACAGCTGCTGCATTGCGATGGCGGACGATCGCTACGTCAGTTTCGCGGATAATTTCCGTTTGCGCTTCAAGGACTCGATTTGCCGCGGCGAGTATCGAGAGACCCTGAACACCTGCGCGGAAATCACCAAACGCGACTGTTTCCCCCTCGCGCAAGGCCCGGCAGATGACCGCGAGGACTACGTCACAGTGCGTCGCAAGCTCGCTGGCGAGACTGAATGGACGGACGTGCCGCAAGTCCCCTCGAGTGTGAACTTCGCCGGCAATGGCTGGTTTTTGTTCACCGACAAAGAGACCGCAACCGGAGAGACCGTCAGCGAAATTTGCCTTGCCGGCGAGTACAAGCGGGTGATTGGCGACACCTACAACATCAAGGTGTTCGTTGAATCTACGGGCGACGGTTCGGACATTCCAGCCGATGCCGCCAAGTAGTTGTTACGATTCGCTTAGATTCTTGGCCAAGTTCGCTCGTGCCGGGTACCTTCTCAAGCATGGGCGTTGATCCAACAGGAAAACCCGGGGCTGCTTTCGCAGTGCCTGCTGCAAACGACGCGGGACCAGTCGCCCAACCTTCGCTGCCAGCGCAGCCCTCGCCAGTGTTCACCGTGCCTGATTTGCGGCGGCCTCCACGTGAGGTACCCGGTCCTATGTCGGGTGCGATAGCCGTGCCACAAACGACGCCTCGGCCCGACGCGTCTACACTCAAAGCCGAGCAGGCCCGCATTGCAGCAAACGTCCATCCGGCCGCCGATCTCAGCGTCGTGGGCGCTTTCTTCGATCGCGTCGCCAGCGCTCTCGCATAAATCGCCACTCGCTGAGATAACAGTCACTTCGCTCGAGTTTCGCACCTGAAGTGTCTGGCACCGCCAAAACAAATAAGTGCTAGCAATGCGCGTGATGAGCGGACTAGCGTCGCCCGCCTATGACTGTCGCACTGGTCAAACCGAGCAAAGTTCCCGCTCATGATGCAAAGTTGCACGCCGCCTGGCTCTCCCAGGTGGGCCGGACCTATGGCGAGGGCGCCCGCTCCCAGACGGTGCTCAAGGGCATCGACCTCACACTCGAGCGCGGCGCGCTGCATGTGATCTTGGGCGCCTCGGGCTCCGGCAAGACCACGCTACTCAACCTGATTGGCGGTTTAGACAAACCGTCCCAGGGAGAAGTCATTGTCGATGGGCAGCCCCTCCACACGTTGTCACCACGCGAGTTAGTCCTGTTTCGCCAGAGCCGCACTGGCTTTATTTTTCAATTCTACAACCTCATGCCCACGCTGACGGCGCTAGAAAACGTGGAGATCGCGCTCGAGCATTCGGGGCTGAAAAAGGCCGATCGGCAAGAACGCGCGGCCAACATGCTTCGCGAAGTGGGACTCATCGAGCAGTTGAGCAAATTCCCATCCGAAATGTCCGGCGGCGAGCAACAACGTGTGGCTGTGGCGCGGGCGCTTGTCCGCAGGCCAGCGCTCTTGTTGTGCGACGAACCCACCGGCAATCTCGATGCCGACAGTGGCCGAATGGTCGTTGAGCTCATCGATCGCTTGCGCAAAGAAGCGGGCTCCACGGCGATCGTCGTCACACACAATCCCGAATTGTTCCCGCATGCAGACCGCGTGGTACGCATCAAAAACGGCTTGAGCGAATGAGCCGCTTGCTCATCACCAAAGCGCTCCGTGATTTTCGTCGCATGGGCCTTCGTGCGTGGCTCGTGTTCTTGGTCTTAGCCGCAGGCATTGCCATCTATGCAGGTGGATTCATCGCGCAGGCGAGTGTGTTCCATACGCGAGATCACTACGACCAAGCATTGCGCTTGGCTGACGTGGATATTGGTTTTGCAGCCAGTGAACGCGAAGAGCTTCCAGCGTGGATGCAAAAAACGCTCGCTGGCCAACATGGCGAGCACGCGTTCGGCGCAACCGATGCAGAGCTGCGTTTCATCGCGCCAAGCGCCATCGAGCTCGCTGGCGCCAAGCCGGTGATGAGCCTTGATGTGTTCATCGATCCTTCACGGCCCTTGTCTGTCAATCAGATTGAGCTACTCGAAGGCCGCTACCTCAAAGCAGACGAAAACGCGGCGGTCATGGTGGAAGCCTCGGCCGCGCGTATTCACGGTTTCAAAGTCGGTGGTACGCTGACGTTAGATCCCTATCTGAACCCGCACGAAGTCACGATCGTCGGCATTGTTCGCAGTGCGGAATTTTTGTTACCCACGGCGAACCCCGAGGTTCTGCTTCCGTCCAAAGGTTCGCTGATTGTTTTATATCGGCCATTATCAAAGCTAGGCGAGCTCTTTGGCTCCCCCATGTACAACTCGGCGAACATTCGCTTCACAGGAAGCGGCGCAACGACGGCACAAAAAGACAAGGTCATTGAAGCGTCGCAGCCGTTTGTCATTACGTCATGCGTAGGTCGCGATGAGGCCTTCTCGCATCGTTTCCTCGACGAGGATCTCAAGGCCTTCAGCATTTTCATTCCGGCGCTCAGCGGCATCTTTGCACTCGTCACCTTCCTCGTGCTGCTTCTGTCGCTCAGTCGGCTCATGTCGGAACAACAACGCGAGATCGCCGCGCTGTTAGCGATTGGCCATACAGCGCCTGCGATCATCCTCAGCTACGTGTTCGCCGCATCTGTCTACGCGCTCGTTGCGGCTGGGCTAGGCGCCGCGGCAGCCCCGTACTTCGGTGCGTTTCTCGCAAAAGGCTACGCTGGCGCGGTTGGTCTACCACCCGTGCTTCCGCTCTTCGTGTGGACGCCAGTTCTGCAAGGCGCGCTCGTCGGCATTTTCTGCACTTTGTTCGCCACTGTCGCACCAGCCATCGCGATCACGCGTCTCTCTCCTGCAGCCGCTATGCGTCCAAACGCAGCGGCAGGTTTTACGCGACGTTTTGCGCGGGTCGACACGCTCATCACACGCCTTGCTACCTCAACCGCAACCCGCTTCGGTTTACGCAACTTGCTGCGTCGTCCTCGGCTCACCTTCAGCGTGGTGAGTTTGATCGCGTTTGCCATGGCGCTCAGCCTGGCGTTCAAATTCAGCGAGCGCGCCTGGTCGCAATTCGCGGTTGATTCGTTCGCGTCGGAAAAATGGGACGGCGTCATTTCCTTCAAAGTTCCGCTCAAGCCCGCCGATGCTGAAGCCATTTTCAAAACACGCGGCGTAAACTCAGCACACCCCATGGTGAGCGGTTTTTCTGCGATTTGCCGCGGCGAGCTGTGCGTCGACCACCGCGTGGTTGGAATCGATCCAGCAGACAATTTGCGCGGCTTTCGTTTTGCGGAAGGAGCCATGTTCACGAGCAACGACGAGCTGTCGGTCGTGCTCAACCGCAACTTCAACCACACGAGACCCTATATTTTGGGAGAAGAGGTCGAGCTCAAGAACGGTCCTCGCAGCGTGCGCGTGAAAGTCGTTGGACTCACCTCAGACATGACCATGGGCGTCGGCTACGTGCCCACCGCCGTCGCGCGCCGCTTGCTCGCACTAGAAACGGAAGTCACCGGATTTACCGGCGTCTTCGATGCGCCCGCGCGTGAGGTTAAAAAAGCACTCTTCGCACACGAAATGGTGACTTACGTTTCACTCAAAGTAGAGATGGAAGATCTCGTCTACGAGTACATGAAGGTCGTGTGGGCGATTATTCGCGGCGCCATGGCCATCTCGCTAGCGCTTGCGGTGTTGTTCATGCTGACCGGCATTTCTATGGCCCTCCTCGAGCGCGAGCACGAGTACGCAACGCTGCGCAGTTTCGGCTACTCCGACGCGAGCATCATCCGCATGATTATGGTCGAGGTCGCAGCAGAGGCAGTGATGGCCCTGCTTTTGTGCATGCCGCTTAGTTTTCTGCTCGCACAGTACCTACGCTTCGAAATGGCGCGCGCCTGGTTCGACGTCGAATTCTTCTATCGGGCTGACGATTTTGCCACGATCATTCTCCCCGCCTTGCTGATTTTGCCCTTTGCCGCGCTGCCTTCGCTCATTCAGCTCTTGCGTCAGGCACCGGCGACCATGTTACGGGCGCGCGGCATTGGATAGGCTCACTTTCAAAGTCTCGCACACGAATGATGGCACGCATGCACGGCGCGGCCGGATGGAGTTGCGTCACGGCCCGGTCGAGACACCCGTGTTCATGCCGGTCGGCACTCAGGGCTCGGTCAAATCACTAAGCTCGGAAGACGTTCGTGACGAGCTCAATGCCCAGATCATTCTTGGCAACACCTACCATTTATATTTGAGACCAGGTCCTGAGCGGATGAAGCGGCTTGGTGGCTTGCATCGTTTCATGCGGTGGGAGCGCAATCTCCTAACGGATAGTGGTGGGTTTCAAGTGTTCTCGCTCGGTCAGGGCTCACAGGGCGAAAAGCCCCTTCTGGAGAAGCTGACCGAAGAAGGCGCGCACTTTCGTTCTCACATTGATGGGTCGCGCCATTTGCTCACGCCGGAAACATCGATTGCGATGCAGGAGGCGATTGGCAGCGACATCATGATGGTGCTCGACGAGTGCCCTCCTTCCACCGCGCCGCGCGAGTACCAGGCCAAATCCATGGAGCGCACGACGCGCTGGGCTGAGCGTTGCCTGAAGTCGCGCACGGATGCGGGTGGCGCCTTGTTTGCGATTTTTCAGGGCGGCCTCGATTTGGAGCTACGTGCGCAGCATCTAGAGGCGCTTCGCAAATTGCCCTTCGACGGCTTGGCCATTGGTGGTCTCGCGGTTGGCGAGTCGAAGGAAGATTTTCTTAGAACACTGCGGCACGTGGCGCCCATGATGCCGGACGACAAGCCACGGTATCTGATGGGTGTCGGGACACCCGAGGATCTCGTCGAAGGTGTGCACGCCGGGGTCGACATGTTCGATTGTGTCATGCCTACGCGTAACGCGCGCAATGGCACGCTCTTCGTCCCAACGGGCAAACTGCACATCAAGAACGCGGCGTACCTTGATGATGAGCGTCCCATCGACGAACAGTGCCAGTGCTTCACGTGCAAACGCTATTCGCGCGCGTACCTGCGCCACTTGTTCACGGCCGAGGAGATTGCGTTCCACCGTTTCGCCACGCTGCATAACTTGCACTACTATTTGGACTTGATGCGACAAGTGCGCGCATCGATCGAGGCGAATGCTTTTGTGGCGTTTCGCGAGCAGTTCTATGCGCGCCGCACACCAGCAGCGGACGCAGCGAAATAAACGCTATTTCGAGGTCATCTTAAACACGCCGTCCCAATTGGCTTCGGGCGGGTCCGCCTGAAACTCAACACAGCGCGCAATGAACGTCTTGCTCGGTCCGTCTTCCGGCCGCAGTGCCAGACACTTTTCAAACGTGAGCTTCGCCTCGGCGAATTTTTGCGCTCGATAGAGCTCGAGTCCTTGCGAGAACATTGCCGCCACTTTCAACAAGGTGTCTGGCACCTGCCCGCGCTCACCTAGCACCTCGAACACGCGTACTGGGATGGCTTTCCCTTTGACGCGTAAGGAGTCTAGCTCGCGGACGTGCACCAGATCGGCAACCCCAACGAGGGAATCCTCGCTGACCATCAGGCGCGTTCCGTATTCTTTGTTTGCGCCCTCGAGTCGCGACGCGAGGTTCACGGCATCACCAATCACCGTGTAGTCCTGCCCGTCCCGCGATCCGATGTTTCCGACGACAACGTGGCCGCTGTTTACGCCGATGCGACAATCGATGATGGGACGCCCCAGCGCACGCCAGCGTTTTTGGACGTCATCAACAACCTTGAGGTGTTCAATCGCGGACAACAGCGCGCGCGCCCGATGATCGGGTTGGTCGATCGGAGCACCAAAGAAACACATCACGCTGTCACCAGCGAACTTGTCGAGCGTGCCGCCGCGCCGCACGATTGCCTGTCCCACTTCGTCGAAGTATTCGTTGAGCAACGCTACAAGCTCACTCGCCTTGCGCCCCTCACTTAGACTCGTAAAACCAACGAGATCGCTAAAAAGAATGCTCAACTCTTTGTCTTCACCGCCAAGCTGAAGCTTGTCCGGATTCTTGAGCATCTCTTCGACAACCGCAGGTGCCAGGTACCTTTTAAACGTCGCTTTGATCTGATCGCGCTGCCTGAGTCCTTCGGTCATCTCATTGAACGAGTGCGCAAGCTCACCAATCTCGTCACGTGAAGTGACTGGCACCTTCACGCTTAGGTCGCCAGTGCGAACCTTTCGTACAGCCTTGTCCAACAACGACAATGGCCGCGTCAGTCGCCCCGACATTTGTGTTGCCACAATGAGGCTCATTACCAACGCGGCGAGCGCCACGAAGAGCAATGCCGAGCGTAGACGTTTGTTGAAGGGACCAATCTCGCTTTCGAGTGAGCGCAACAGGTAGGCCGCACCGAGCGTGCCGCGGCCATCCAGCCCGGGAATCGTAGCGACGGTTCCGAGGTAAGACTCACCAAGCAACATGTGGTCATGCATCACTTTCGCTGTCGCCATGCTCTTGGCGGCGGCGATCACGAGCTCTGTGCGCACGGGATCGTCACTCTTCCTCGCGAGAAACGATTCACCAGACCTCAGTACGACATCTGCGTTGGAAAGCGCCTCGAGCTCCGGCAGCAAACCCTGACTCAGCGCTTCACCTGCGATGACTGCGCCAACAGTTCCCCCCTCGGTGGAAATCTCGATGCCCATCACGAGAAAGAGATCGTCGTCACGCCCTTGCGGCAGCAACCCTCCGCTCTTGAGCGCGATGTCGCTACCAGCCCAAATCTCAGCCGCTTTATGCTCTTTCAACGTGCGGGCAATGAGCCCGACGTTTTTGACGGAGCCCCCATACCGCGCGAGGTCTCCTTTGGAGAAAATCAGCGTTCCTTCTGCATTTACAATGACGACAACAGGATAGCGCTGGAAGAGTGGGAGGTCCGCTCCTGCGAAGGTACCGTGCGCTTCGTCTATTGGACTGTCGGCTTCACCAGTGGCCTCGAGACCTGTGTCTGTCTCGGGCTCCTCCAACCCCATGTCTGCGTCGCGTTGATTCGTCGCACCAATCTGGCTGCGGAAAAGACGGTCGCCGAGCGCGGCGGCGGCCATGTCGTCAAAACCAGAGAGACGCGAGGCAATCGATCGTTCGAGCTGGTCTGCCGTCCTCGCAAAATCGCGGTCAATCTTTTCTCGCGCGGCAAGTGTCGCCGAATACTGCGCCGCCGCGACCGCGCCGCCAACCAGCACTAAGCTGAGAAGCAAGAACGCAATGTCGAGCTTGATGCGAAACGAGAGTCCCTTTTTCGTCTGCTCAGCCAAAAGAGCTCCCGTAGGTGTCTGGCACCTCGGCCATCAGTACTTCTGGCCGCCTTTGTAATCTTTGCCGTATTTGTCTTTGTGCTTCTCTGGCACCTTGTCTTGCGCGATCTCCCAATCGACCTTCAGAGGCTCGCCCGCAGTGACCGACACCGGCTTCGATTGAACGTCGGAGCGGCGACTCCACGCGAACATCTTGTAGTCGCCCGGCGGAATATTCTGGATGCGATAGCGCCCATCCTTGTCGGCGACCGCGAAGGCTCGGTTCGGAAGCACCAGCACCGTTCCGACCATTTCAGGATGAATGTTGCAGTACACGTCGATCACGCCTGTCTTCGTGAAAGTGATCGCTTTGGTATCTGGCTTCTTCGTCATTCCAAGGTCGAACGCGCGCGCCTTCGAAATGGAGAAAACGTTGTGCCAGATCGTATCTTCGTTTGCGAAATCAACGGTCTGCCCCACCGTCACAGGCATCACATCTGGAACGAACTTTTTGTCGCGCTGAGTGATACGCGCGGCTGTCTTGTCAGCGTCTTCAGTAAACCCAGTCAGATACAATACAACTGGCGCAGCTTCGACCGTCGTCACGCCGCGGATCTTCACTATCCCATTGATACCGCCAGACTTATCGGCAGCCAGAGCCAACGAAGGTGCCAGACACCAGAGGAGCGCAGAGAAACGCAGCATGCATTGATGTCACCGGATCAGATGGCGATCGCAAACAAAAATCGGGGCATGAGACGTGGAGTCGCAGGGGTGAGACCGATCATTGCACCGAGAGTCGCCCAGACGCGGCCACGCGTAAAACCAACCGAGGGACCCGCGTAGAAGTGATAGATGTTGTCGCCATTGGGTCGCACCATGCTCGGCGACCCACCAAAATTGAGCTCATGGAAATATTCCGCCGAGATGCGCCACTCATCATGCACTTTGTGCGTGTAGCCGAGCCCAACCGTTTGTCTAAGCGCAAACGAACCGGCAAAGAACATGGCAAGCTGGCCACCAACGTCTAGCGTCCCGTGCGAGCCTTTGATGTCACCAATTGATGTCACGACGTTCACGTGAATCCACGGCGTGAATTGAGGCAGACCTACATTGTCCGGGTGATTGAAGTTTTGCTGATAGCCCACACGAATCAGGTTGCGCACAAGACGTTCTTCATCGAGCGGATCGTAAGCGCGAATACGCGCTTCGGCTGTAAAGTTCGTGATGCGAGTACCAGCAGGACTTCCCGTCTGCGCTTCCCAAGGGAATGCAATTTCAACATGGTCGCCAAGGCCGTAGATGGGCGACACCCACAACCACGCTGAACCAGGTGCAGTAATGGCGGTTGCAGGGTCTGCCGGCGACGCTGCCTCTGTTTGCAGCTTTCCCCAGAGCCAACTTTCAACCTCGACATCCCCCTTGTTCATGGCCTCGGTGTCCCAGGTGAACAGAAACGCGCGGCGACCTGCTTCCGCACGAGAGGTGAACGCGAAGCTCAAGGTTAGCAACGCAACAACGCCGAGTCGTTTGAAAGACATGCCCCTCCTATAGGCAGCGCTCGGAGATCCTTT
>JBIKMD010000030.1:0-11972 GCA_044359465.1 Myxococcota bacterium | reverse complement strand
CCAACGAGCTTTGCGCTCTCGCTGATGGCAGTCGCGAGCACGTCGCTGTTGGAGAACAAGCCCGCCGTTGTGGGTCCGAGCGCAACCATACAAGCGCCGGTCAAAGTGGCGAGGTCGATCATGGCGTGCGGGTCGATGGTGGTTTTGCAGTAGTCGATGACATCACCGAGCACGAGGCGTCCCTCTGCGTCCGTGTTGTTTACTTCAACCGAAGTGCCTTTGCGGCTGATGATCACATCGCCCGGGCGGTACGAATTGCTGCTCGGCATGTTCTCGACGAGACCGACGAAGCCATGCACTTCATGTTCGATGTCGAAGGCGCCGAGCACGCTCATGGCGCCAAGCACAGCGGCACCACCAGACATGTCGATCTTCATGTCTTCCATGGAGCCCGCAGGTTTGAGCGACAAACCGCCGGAGTCGAAGGTGACGCCTTTGCCAATCAGCGCAATACGCTTGCCGCTCTTTTTCTTGGGTTTGTAAACCAGATGCACGACGCGAGGCGTGTGTGCAGAGCCGCGGCCCACCGCGAGCAACATTCCGAATTTTTCTTTTTCCAAATCCTTCGGTTCGAGCACGGTGATCTCGAGACCATTCTCTTTAGCGACGCGGCGCGCCTCTTTGGCGAAGCTCTCGGGATAAATGACGTTTGCGGGCTCGTTGATGAGATCACGCGCGAACGACACCGCATGTGCAAGTCGTTTGCTGCGTTCTTCTGCCGCGGGGAAATCTTTCGCGGCCTTCAGCGCGATGGTGACATCGGCGAGTTTTGGCGGAACGTCTTTTTGGTCTTTGGTGCGATAGCGGTCAAAACGGTAGCCAGACAGGCGCACACCCGTGAGCATGGCTTCCACGCGGCCTGCGGCAGCTTGCTCTGACGGAGCTGGCACCAGCACCAAAGACTTGGCACGAACACTCGCAGCTTTGCGGGCGGCCGTCGCACCGAACGCTTTGTCTGTGTTGAGGGTCGCTTTGCTCTCACTCCCTGAACCAACGAGCACAATCGTCTTGGCGCGAATGTTTCCGAGCGCGTGCAAGACCAGCGTTTGATCGGGTTTGCCGCGAAAGTGTTCGGATTTTGCATGCTCGGCAATGGCGCCCGAGAGCTTGGCGTCGAGCGAAGCGATACGCTTGTCGAACACAAAGTCGCCGTCTTCCCCTTTGCCGCCAGCCTTGAAATGGACCTGAACAGCGATGACGTCAGAGGCGAGAGAATCGAGCGCGTCCGTCGAGTAGTGAATCTTCATAGGTCCGCGGCGGTAGCATGCGATTTTTCTGCGTGTCAAAAGCGGCGCTGTGTGCGTTTTTTACTACATGAAGCAGCGATTGTGGCGAGCGCTCGCCGGCTCTTGTACATCGTTCCAGACATTATGGGCGCGGACGTCAGTATCATTGGCGCGGGAGCAGTTGGACTTGCCTTTGCGGACGCGTTTAGTCGCGCGGGCATGAGCACCGAGGTCGTCGTTCGAAAAGAACGTAGTAAGGACCTGACGCAGCGTGGGCTGTGGGCGAAGCGGATTGGCTGCTCAATCGCGCCGATTCGGGCCGCGATAGTGACCGAGCCCACCTCGCAGACGCTCATCATGACGCCGAAGACATACGCGGTCGAACAAGCGATAGAGATGTACTGCCGCGGGCGCGGGAGCGAGACCTCCGTGATCATGTGCCAGAATGGACTGAGCTCGGACGCGCTCCTGAAAAAGGTCGCGCCGAACGTCAGCGACTACGGCGCCATCATCACCTTCACGTCAACCTCGCTCAAACCTGGTGAAGTCGAGATTCTGGCCAGCGAGGAGGAGAAGCTGTCGCTCGGGCTCGGGTGCGATGCAGATGACCGCAATCTTGCGATTCGCGAGAGCGCGCCGTTTGGGTTGCTGTCGCGCTGCGCAGACGTCATGCCCGTGCGGTCTCTGCAAGGTGGGCGGTGGTCCAAGCTCGTGGTGAATTTGAACAACGCGCTGTTTGCTGCGACCAATCTGCCGGCAAGGCGGGTGTTCGCGCACACCTACGGTCCCTGGCTCGCACTGACTGCGATGCGCGAGGGGCTCGCGGTGGCAAAAGCGTCGCAGATTCAGCTTGCGAAGATCCCGTGGGCTTCGCCTCTGCTCATGCGGTTCATTGCCATGCTGCCTGATGGTGCCGCGCTCGCGCTGGTGAAGCGCCGTGCAGAGAAGTTGCTGTCGCAAGACATGGACACGCTTGGATCGACCTTGCAAAGCCTTCGCCGCAGTGAGCCGACCGAGATTGACGAGCTGAATGGCGCGATTGTTCGGTTTGGGAAATCACTAGGTGTTCCCACGCCGCTGAATGCCGCGCTCACCCTTGCGGTGAATGCGCAGAGCCGCGGCGGCGTACCAACGACCCTTGATGCGCTAGTTGCTGCTGCGCTCGAGACTGAGAACGCCACGCGCGCTGCGTAGGAGGGCTAAAACTGACCAACAACTCCAACATGGGACGTGTTAGCCGAGAACGCGAAGGTTGGCGCGAGCTTGAACGTCGCAACATCGTTTGGCGCCTTGTCCACCGCGAATAGGACGATACCCGTTGTCAGTGCTGCGACGCCCACCGCACCTGTGACGATCGCAAGCGTGGTGAATAGTCTCACTTGCGCAGCGGCTGGCGCAAAGGTCTCAAAAGTCGCGCGTGGGCGCAGCGGGTCTGCGTTGTAAGCGTTGATCCGCGCGTTGAGCTGACCGTTGTTGATCAACGAGAGCGTGAGCAGTGTGCCGCCGCCCGCAATGCCGAGCGCCCCAACAGTTGTGAGAGCGATGGCTAGTCCGCGCATCACGCGTGGTTTCTGAACGGGAACGTCTGCGCGTGTTGTAGCGAGAGGCGGCGCAGCTGCGCTCGGGGATGCCTCTGCTGCGATCAGCACCTGTTCAACGACGGCGTCCGTGGGCTGAGACACGGGTTGCGAAACGGGCTGCACTATTGCTTCGCTGCGAACTGGCTCGGCGGCTAGCGCCGCTTCAGAGGGACGCACCGGCTCGACTGGCACTTCCTCCGCGAGCACCGCTTCTTGTGGTTCCGCGGTGACGATATGGCACGCTTTGGCGAGCAAAGCCTTTTTGACGGTCGCCTCACCGCTCGCTGTCGACACACCCAGCAGCGAACCCACTTGCGTGATGGTCACGTGCGCTGCCTTCGCGAGCTTGGTCTTTTTGCGCTTTTTCCCGACGATCGTCGTGGCAGACACAGGCATCTTCAGCTCGCATTCCGTGCCAATGGTGAGCTCCGCCGCGCCCTTCGCTGGTTTCTTCTTTGCCGCTTTAGTCGCCGCTTTCGTTGTTGCTTTGCTCGTGCGCTTGGCTGCGCTAGTTTCGGCGGCGAACAGCAGAATCAAAATGGCGACGGCAACTCTCATCGTCTGGCCAGTGTAGTGGCGTCAGTGCCGGGCCGCCAATTGAAGTGCGGCGTCCGAGAGCTGGCGCAAGGCGTCTTTCGGCGTGCTGTAGCGTAGACGATAGCCTTCGACAGCCTTTGCGAGTGCTAGGACGGCAGGTGCGCCGATCGCGTCTAGCTTCTTCGCGTTGAGCAGCGCGCTCGTGACTACCGCACCCGTCTCGGCGGGGCTCATCTTTGTGAGCTGCGCGCTTGCGCCAGGTGTGGCATCCAAGGTGACAATTGCTCTGATTGGGCGTGCCTTTGCCGAATCGCGCGCGCCGCCGAACGAAGCGCTGCTGTACAGATCTCCATGCGTTGCAAGGTGTGCGGAATGTATCTCAGCCAAAATAGGGTTGTGCGCACCGATGTGAACTGGCTGCGCCCACGCACACACGTTCGTGCTGCTATTCGGAACGAAGACTAGCTCGTCACTCAAACAACGGAGCACGCGTGACGCAAGCTCGACCGCGAGCCGCGTCTTGCCTGATCCCACCGGCGCCGGAAACAACAACACCCCCGCCTCGCTTTCCAGCGCCGCGGCGTGCAGAGCGAGTCCGTGTGTGTAGTTGTGGCTGATTTTCTGCGTCATGGCGCGCATGAGCGCCTCTGTCGCGAGGTCCTCGTTCGCATAGGTTTCGCGCACGCTGTCGTGCGACAGAATGAAGGGGCCCTCACCCGCAAGCGTGAGACTCAGCATGGTGGGGTCCTCTGCCGGCGTAAATGCGTCACACACGAACGCTGCGATGGCCTTCGATCGCTCGCCTACGGCGTTGAGGCACACACGTTCAGTGTGCAGGGCATAGGTCGTCGCCTTCTTCATGAAGAGTTCCTTTGATGACAGGGTGCTGTCGCAGTTGAGAACTTACAGGAATGGCGTGCACACGTTCGGCTGCGCGGTGCAAATGCGTGTACGTAGACTCAGCATCCGCTGGATGTCGACGAAACGCCGATGCCGCTCGAATTTGGAATGGAGATGTAGGAACATCCCCCTTGCGAGTTTCCCGCTGCCCCGTTGCTACTCCAGGGACCATCTGCTGCAGAGGTGGCTGCTTGTTGTGCACCTTTTTGCTGCGCAAGCCAAAGCAGGTTCCCGAGCCACCTCAGCGGGACTTGAGTCTCGTCAGTCGTATAGATGTCGCCGGTTGCCTCGAGCAGGTAGTGGCCGCGAAAGAGCGTGATGTTGGTTGGATCGATGTCATAGAGCCAGCACACGAACAGCGCCTCGGCGTAAGGCAACTCCCTCTCGTTGTAATAGATGCCGGTGTTGCCGGCGCTCGCGTCAGCCGGCAACGGTCCAAAATCGTACCCTGGGCCAACGCTCCATTCTGCATGACTGCCGAGTCTGCCCGCAAGGCCAGAGCGGCTGTCGTACCAATAGTCACCGCTGCTCGGTTTGCTGCCTGTTGCATTCTCCAAACGTTGAAGCTCGGCTTCTTTTGGTGCTGAACGATTGATCGTCAATGGGCTCGGCTTCGCTGCTGGTGTGGTCGCAACGGAGGGCGCTTGCGCCGGAGTGACAACCGGTGCTCCGCAAGCAGATAAAACGGCATATATAAAAAAGTGCGTACGCGGTTTTTGATACATCTTCATTCCTTGTTGCAATCAGCGTCAGCTCACTGGGCGAAGCACAGCAAACGAAGCCCGTTGGAGATGCGTGCGTCGCCGCTACAGCTCACGCGGTCTGATGCGTACCAAACACTGGGCGAACGGGTTTGCCACGAGGGCGACGTTACCCAGGTTGTGCGGTCCGGATGTTTGCTGTTGTAGGTGAGACAATTCCCGGAAACGTTGGCCACCGGGTCGCTGGCTACTTGCGCAAGACCTTGTTCGACGTTCAACAGATAGAGCACTCTGTCGCGTTCGGTGTCCGGTGTGCCGTCATTGTCTATGTCGCGATCAGCGACGAACGTGGGAAGCCACTCTGGGTAAGGCGTTCCAGTGAGAATCCACGCATCGGCGGAGACTTGAGCGCCGTATTCGTCGAGGAGCGTCGTTTCAGGAATGCCCGTCCACAGTTGCTCCGCCGACACCATCACGCCGGCTCGGTTGAACCAAGGACCACTTCCCACGCGGTCCTGCGCGGTGACTTGGGAGTTGTAGCGTGTGTCCGTCAAGAAAGCGCGCCATGAGCGAGCTGCTGAGCTCTGACCGAGCGCAGCTGTCGCTGCAAGCTTGCAGCGTTGGTCCGCACCTGCGAGGCCGCCCAGGCTAGCGAACGCGGCGCCGGAGGGAGACGAAGTCACAAAAAACGACGCTTCCATGCTGCCCGTCGAACCCGTGGGGCCGGTGGGTGCAGGCGGCGTGGTTTGTGCCGGTAACACCTGCAGCGCGAGCACCTTGACGCGCTCGATGTCAGCGCTTCTGCCGCGTGAGCCACCTCGAAGCACTAGACGAAGTGTGTAGCGCCCGGGCGCAACGCTTTCGGCGACCCCAAGCGAAAACGCATGCCGGCTCAGTGTGTCGTTTGAGCCATCGTGCGTCATGACGAACGGCAGCTCATTCTCGAGGCTGAAACCAGAAACGGACGCGCCGGTTGCCTGGTCACGTACCTCTGTGAGCACGAGCGTAAACTCGTACTCTGTGCCGGGGTTGAGGCAGCTCGGTACGGCCAGCAGTGGCGTGGTGGCGCCTGCGTTCGCTACCGCAGTCTCTATGCGATCGAAAAATGAAGCGCCCTCGGCAACACGGTCCAGCCAGAATCCGAAGTCATGGCTCGTGCTCGTTATCGGCAACTTGAGGGCAGAGATGGATGTGCTCAGTGAAGCGTTAGGCCAGCTGAACTCATGCACGAGAGCGCCGCGCGTGTTTTGTACTGCCTCAAAGTAGTCAGCCATAGCGTCCGCATTGTCCGCGCGTGCGCCGAAAAACGCCTCACCTAGGGGCACACCCGCAACGGCGTTACGACGGAACGCAACCTTGAGGTCCGTGTCGTCAGAATCAAAAACGGTTTCCCCTTTGTCTCCCACCAGACGCAACCCGCCAGCGCCATAAGGAAAGTCAGGAAGGCCCGGCGCGTCGACGAAAAAGAGGTTACAGCGAGACGACAGTCCCTCTTCGAAGCGCCATGGGTCGGACAGCCAGCCGCGCGCCCGTGCTTGCGTCAGCTCGACGTGTGTTCGGTAGGCGATGAAGGTGCCTCGTCTATTGTTGCTCGCGCTGAAGCTTCCGGCGAACGCGGTAATGTGTTCCTTGTTGTCCGCACCGAGCGCTTTGCGATGGACGTAGCTGTCGACTGCGTCAATCGTGAGAGACACAGGAGACTCGGCGTCATAGACGGCTAGATCGAAGCCCCCGCTGAACGTTGGACACTCCGCGGTGCCCAGTGCGGCTTCGTCGTTGACGCCGGTCACTCGCAAAGGTGCGTCGGGATTGAACTGACCTCGTACTGTCCCAATCCACGAGCGCTCAGTAGGCGTGTCCGAGCCTGGCATGGGTAGGGATCCACCCTGTACGCTGTGTTGCATCGCAACGTGTTTGCACCCGCTCGAAGCGGTCCGTTCTTCGAAGCTCGCGCGCGTATGCACGGTCCAGATGCTGTAGAGCGCGCCATCACTAGGAGGTGCAACCTGGAAGACGAAGGTCCAGTCCTCGGGCGCAAGCGGGGGGTTGGCCAGACGCTCGTCTCCGAGCGGGCAGGCGGTGAGCGATAAAATGACGCATGAGACAGCGATTCGAAAAAACATGCCCGCGCTAGTGTGCAAAGCGCATACCTCAGTGGCTTGGCGCGTTTCTCGTCGCGTTCGAGAGCTGGGATGCGGGTGTCACATGGGCGCTGGGTCGCGGCACACCCTTTGCTCTTGCGTTGAGAATGACACATTCGAGCGACGAGGTCTGGATTGAATCGCTTCGCCAACAGATCCGTGAAGGGATTCGCGCTGGTGAGCGCGTCTGTGGAACTTGGTTGGCGGATCGCAACGCCATGAGCATGCGCACACTGCAGCGTCGTTTGGGTGAAAGCGGCGTGCGATTGCGAGACTTGCTTCGTGATGAACGTTTGCGCGTAGTGATGCGCAGTCTTTCAACCGAACGAGTGCCCATCAAAGTGATTGCTACATCGCTTGGTTACGCGAGCACATCGTCGTTGTGCCGCGCCTTTCGCGGTTGGACCAATGAGACAACCAAAGCAGCACGCCGACGTGCGTCTGCCAAGCCGGTGCGAGAAGACCAAGGCGAATCGGAGCTTGCTTGAGACTTTTTGTGAACTTTGGCCAAACGCGTAGAGAGCAAGATGACGCTTGGGTGCGCGTTTTTGAACTGGATGGTTACGCGAAGTGTCTCAGGGGGCAGAGCAATCGGAGGCGCTGAACACGTCGCCAAAACGGACGTACTCGAACATCCCTAGGGTTTGGTACACGCCACCGGCCGGTACCGCGTACGGACTCGCGCTATCGTTCGAGTCGAAATAATTGCCCGCCATCACGCCTACCTCTAACTCTGAGGCAAACGACGTCGCGTCGAAGCGCAGCGGTGCACCCGTTGGAATGACCGCGGGACCTGAGGTGATGGCGAGTGTGTCTACGGTGCGTGACGCCTCCTGCCAGGTCCCTTGGACGAGTTGGTAAACAAAGAGCGTGTTGTCAAATCGGCAGATCCGCAACGTCTCCTCGTTCGTGCCAGCTGTCAGATACCTGACCGAATGCGACTCGGGCGACTGCGGCGTCGTCAACTTGATTTCACGACCCATTCCCGGCCCACCGCCGCCCGACTGCTGCATTCCCACATTGACCATGAGCCAACGTTCGTTGCCGTCACTTCCGCCCGGGACGCGCACCAAGAGACCCGCTGCGTTGTATTCCGCTGTGGGTCCCAAGTTGGTTTGGGTGCGCTGAACTGTGCGCACTTGCGTTTCGACGAAGAAGTTTCCGCTGACACGGCGGCTGAGCAAGATTCCGCGGTCATCCCGGTACCAATGCTCGGCAAAGCGCGCAATCGGCTCGAGGTGCAACGCGCCTGCGACGATCTCGAGGCGCGCATGGCGGTTCGGGTCGAGCTCGGTCCAGCGCGCAAGTGAGCCTGGGTCGTCAAAGTCGTCAGACAGTGCAGCGCGCGACACCAGCCAATCAACGCGCGCCGTGTTTGTTCCGAGCGGAGCGCCCTGTGCTGTCGTCGTGAGCTCCACAAAAGCGGGGCCAGCGTCGACAACACTGACAGTGAAGCTGGCTTCTACGTTTACCGTACCCTCCGGTAGTTCGAGCGTGAGCGTGCACACGAGACCTGCGCAGACGAGCGCGTTTGCCTCGAGCGCCGGACCGGCGACGACGGCTGACGCAGGCAGAGCAAAGGTGGATTCGACGCGGGCCGCTTGCCCGTCACTTGGTCGCGTGAGGCGTGCCAGAAAGACTACCGGCTCGGAGGGTGCGGCCAGCGGTTCAGCGCTAAGTGTGAACACGAGGGGCACCGGTGTCGGCATCATCCCACCGTCATCCATCGGGTTCGCCTGTGGACCGCTTTGGGCTGGTGGCCCCTCCGCGATGGGAGCGTTGACCTCCGCGGGCGGGGTTGCTTCAGCGCCGTTTGCAGAGATCGACGGCGCGTCTGTGGGAGCGTCCGCAACCCCGCTAAGCTCAACTTGCGAGGGGTCGCGCGCGCTACATGCGAAGAAACAACAAGTCACTAGTGTAGGAACAACTCTCACCTGAGACCTCCCGGGTATGCCTCCTCAAGAGCAAGTGCAGTACCAATTCGGAGCTGGTGATCCTGGGCGCGCGTCGCATGTGACGCGCGTTCGTCGAGCGCGTTCGTTAGTTCAAAACGCGTCAAGACGCACGATTCGTTGCATGAACTAATGAGTAGCGGTTTTCTTTAGGAACACAGGAGGTCCATTGTGGCGTTCTTTTTCGGAAGTGAATTCCAAGGTGTGGAGCTCTACTACCATCATGGGGACCCTAGTGACGAAAGCTGGGGCCGTTATCTTGCACTCGTCGAAACCCACGCGAAGCTCGCTCGCAACACGTCGGCGCTCACCATCGCGTGCGTGATGTCGGGGCCGTCTGCCAAGCAGCGAAAAGCACTGGCGACCACGGTCAATGCCCATGCCGGATTGGCGCATTTGCGCCGGCACGCATTCGTGACGGATTCGAAGTTCATCTTCGGCGTCAACACGGCCATCAACTGGCTTGCTAAGAAGGCGTTCGAAGAGCGGTGTTATCTCGATCCGACAACCGCGTTACAGTGGTTGCAGCCTCCGAACGGGTTGCTCGAGCACCTGCGTGCGAATGTTCCACCTGCGCACCAATGGCTTCGACTGTTCGGACCGACCAAGAGCTGAGCTCAGCGATTGAAAAGAAAATCGAGTGCTGCGGTGTTCATGGCTTCGGAAGGAACGTGCTGGCCGAAGGAGCTGACAGCAACGGTCTCGAACGCACACCCATCGAAGCGCGTGACATTGTTGATTGTTGTGGCGGCGCCGCACCCGTTACGCGCGCGGTAAGCCTCTATCGTTTGCTGCGTCCAAGCTGGCAAGATGGTTGGATCGTCGAGGTTGTAGCCAAACCACGCCGGTACCGCCTCGCTGGCTGCGAGCACCGTAGCTGTCCCGGGCTGACCAGGAATAATCGCGGATACAACTGTCGCAATCCCAGCGAGCAGCGCGGGTCTTGCAGCAACAAGGCCGTGAACAAAAAAACCGCCGTAGCTTCGGCCAAACGCAAAGCGCCTCGAGATGGTGTGCTCGGCGTTCAGTGCCGCGTCGATCTGGTCGATCAGCGCAACGTCAGCTCCGTCGGCATCGACGAGCCACCCGCTGCCGGCCGCGCCACTGCCCGCAGGGTTGGCGATCTGCGTACCCGTCGGATAGATGAACCACGTCGGTCTTTGCGCGCGTGCCTCGAATGTTTGGTAGACGTTGCGGAAGCTGGCGCCGTTCCAGCTGAATCCATGAAACATGTAGACCACATCGAGCGCTGCATCGCTTTGCACGGCAGGCGCTGACATCACGAATTGTCGATTGCCAACGCGTGACGTGCAGTTGCAAACATAGGGAGATCCGCTGGGCGCGCAGGCGAATTGGGCGGCGTTGTTGGCCCATGCCGCGCAAACATCAATTGACACGGCGGCGCTCTCCTCTTGCGCTTGCTCCTGTTGTGGCAACGGCGCCGGTTGCGTCGCATCTGGTTCCATCACGGTCGCTGTTTGCTCCTTAGGCGATTGCGCTTCGTGTGCAGGCGCGGATGTTTCTACAGGTGCCTCAGGTTGTTGACGCTCGTTTTGCGCAGGAGGCGCGCATGCAGCAGCACCTGCGACAAACGATGCCAAAACATAGATGCGTGCGTGAGCCGTGAGCATGTCCCGCTTCTTTGCAATGCGGATGCCGGCGAGGTCTCATGCGACCCACGACCGGCCAAGCCTAACGCGTTTGCTCTAGCGACTGTGGTTGCGTGTGCGTGTTCAGTTGCATGCGTCTCGCAAACGATTGCCGAAGCCCTGGTGTGCGTTTGGCAATCGGTTGTGCGGCCAGCAGCTCGCAGACCTGGGCCGCACTTGGCCGTTGATGCGGTTCCTCCGCCGCCATCGCTCGCAGTAGCGTTTGCAGCCAAGGAACCAGGGTGAGCTCGGGAAGGGCGGGGAGCTTCGGCTGAGCAATCGCCTGCATGGTCTGCCAGTCATTCTTGCCGCGAAACGGGTGCTTGCCGGTGGCGCATTCGATCGCAAGGGTCGCAAGGGAAAAGACATCGCTCGCTGTCGAGAGAGGAACGTTTTTGACCTGTTCGGGGCTCATGTAAGCGTACTTACCCTTGGGGGCGCGCTGACCAGTCGTGGTCATGGCTGTTCCCCAAATGTGGGCGATGCCGAAATCAGACAGCAACAGCTCGCCGCTCTCGTGCATCAGAATATTGCTTGGGCTGACGTCGCGGTGGACCACTGGTGCCAGTGCACCCGCAGCCGTTTTCCAAGTGTGTGCGGCGTCAAGGGCGCTCGCGACGTCGGCCAGTAGCAAACAGACGTGGTCTAGGGGCCATGGTTCATGCGTCACTAGCCGAGTGAGCGCACCCGCGGGCATGCGCTGCATCACAATGTAGGGAACTCCGCTGGCGGTTCCCACATCGTGCACCGGAACGATGTGCGAATGCCGAAGCGACGCGGCAATCTGTTGCTCCACTTCGAACGCTTTTTGGGCGACGGGTTGCGTGAGCAGCTCTTGCCTCATGCGCTTGAGGGCATAGGGCGCTGCCGCCGTGTCGCTCGCTGTCGCGAGGCGCGCCGCAAACACCTCTGCCATCCCACCAACGCCAATGTGCTCAGTCAAAATGTAGGCGCCGAACTGTTGGCCACGATCTGTGGTGCGCATGCGCCCCGCTTCAGCACTAGAGAGAGGCTTCGGTCAACGTGTAGGTTGTCAGCAAAAGTTGGCCGCCCGCATTTGGAAGGGTAAATCTCTAACGTGTCGCACATCGACCCTACGGTGAGCCGGATAGTACTTGGCGGCAGTGTTGCTGCGCCGCCCCAGTTCGAGATCGTCGTGCTGAGCTCGCCCGAGCAAAGCGTCGTCGGGCGCCGTATTGCACTGGAAACAGCTCTTGTCTGTGGACGCGCCCCCGACGCGCAGCTTGCCAGCCTCGGGTTTTCAGGCGACCTCCGTGCGTCTCGCA
>JBIKMD010000029.1:0-11977 GCA_044359465.1 Myxococcota bacterium | reverse complement strand
GGCTTGTACGCCCGCCATGAGTCGTTCTCGTTTCGCCTGGTCCGAGGGCGCTGCATTTTTGATCGCAGCGTCGGTTGCGTCACGTGCTTGCGTGCGGCCTAATGGCGTTGTCGGTATGACTGACGTCGGCGCCGCGCCAAGCGTCATCTGTGCTTGGCTCAAACGCAGGATGAAGCCATGGAGACCATTCTGCGCTGCGTTCTCTTCGCGACCATAAATCTGCCGAAATGTCATGAGAACCACTTGCTGATTCCAGTGTCCGAGCACGTCGAGCACTTTTTTGGGCAGCTCGTGTACACTCGGAATGCCTTTAGGAAGCGTGGGCTTGTCGTTGGTGAGCCCTAGTCCCGCGGCGAGCACTTTGCCGCTCTGCGGATTCACGAGCAAACTCGAGAGCGCACGTTCTTCGTGACCAGACAAGAAATCGATCAAGCGAATCTCCGCGAGTTGCTGGGCGTAGCGCGGATCGTTCAGCACGGCTGGTGAGGCTGCGATGAAACCGTCAGGGGCACGTTCTTGTGCGACGTAAGATGCCGCGTCGAGCGCACGGACGCTGGTCCACGCCATGACAGACGAACCGAGTACCTGGCCAATGGCATGACCCATCAGCTCGCGCATCACTTCTGGGCTCGGTTTCGCTTCGAGCTCGGTGATGTGCCAATCCGATCGTTCACCGTCAAAACGCCCGAGTGTACGTGGTCCGTTGGTGATGTGCACTGCCTCTGCAGCGGCGATGAAGGGTGAGCCAGGTTGCAGCAATGCCGGTGGCTCTGCCGCTGTTGCTGCGGCAGAGGGCTGCGTTTTCGGTGCGCCTTCTGGAATCACCGAGACCGTTGCGGACCCAGCGTCTGCTGGTTTGGGAGGCGACATTTGCGGCACTACTGGCCGCGCGGATTCAGTAGGCGGCCCGGCGTCGAAGGACATCTGTTTGGGCGCAATGGCGGTTGGCCTTCTGACAGCAGCAGGCGGCGCCGCATCTTCCGCTGGCACCGTTTTGGCTTGAGCGCGCGGAATCAAGTACTCGGCGATCGCTTGCGCCTGCTGTTCGCTCACGTTTTTGGCGAGCAGTAGTGTCATCATCTCTTGGCGCGCTGCTGCGCCATCAATCGCCTTGGTTCGGAAGCGAAGCAGCACGGACTCTGGGCCGTTATAGGCGAGCACCTGGTCACCGATGGTGATGTAGCGTGGCAAGCCGCCCAATTGTTTCGCTGTCGCCAGCGCTGCGTCGCGACCGAGCGCCGGCGTCAGCGCGAGCGCAATGTTCACGACGCGATCTTTTTCTTTCCAATGCGCGCGCGCTTGCGAGGGGAACAGCGTTTCCATCAAAACGTGCACCAGTGCCGGCGGGAGATTCGCCCCTTGCATCGCCGATCGGGCTTTGTCTTGCGCTGCTGTCGAGAGTCCCGTTCGCTCGCGCAGACCCAGCGCCGGGCCCTGGTCGCGGGCCAAGGCGTCGTAGAGCTCCTCCTCTGAGCGGGAGACGAGCTGCGCTTGGTAGAGTAGCTCCGCGGCGAGCTCTTTGGCTTTGGGGCCTGCCTCTGCCAGCGCCAGCTCGAGCTCGGCTCTGGTCGGCTGAATGAGCTCGGTTTTCACCGGCACTACCAGACGCAGCATCGCTTCAATGTACGATGGATTGCTGGCGCTCCCGACGATGTCTACGGTTTGTTCCCAAGGGTTCGTCGCACGATCTGCGTTTACCGCACCAAAGTTCTTCGCAATCTTGGCGAAGAGATCGAGCACGGTTTTAGCGCCTTCGCTGCCAGCGAGCATGGGGTTCACGCGGTCCGCTAGGTAGAGCATTTGGACGAAGTGAGAGAGTGCCCCGTGGTCGCTGCCCACGGCGGCTTGGTCCACGAATGGCCTGCCTTTGGCGACGACGTTTTGGAAGAACGCTTCGCTCCCGAGGACGCCGTAGAAGGGAAGTAGCTTCTCTGGAAAACCAGCCGCCTTGCCGCGACGCACCAGCACTGCGAGCAGCACACCTTGGCGAACTGCGGGAGTGTCTGGAAGCGTCGTGCCGCGCTCCTGTTTCCATCTCGTTTGTTTCGCAGCGAGCTCGCTTTCTACCTCTTGCAAAATGCCAACAGTGAAGTCGCGGATGGCGCTCGCGTCCACCATGGCGTCGCGAATCGCGAGCACGCCTGCGCGGTCTTTGCCTTTTGCGTCTGGAAGATGCGCGTCTATGGCATCGTACAATGCCAGGCGCCCCGCAACGACGCTCGCATCCTCAGAGCGCTGCACCAGCGCCGGTTTGCTGACCGCGGCAAGCGCAGCAGCAACAGTTTGTCGGAGCGTCGCCTCGTCTGCGATGAGTGGCTTCAGCGCGCCGTGAAGCGCCGCCTCCGTTTGTTTTTTCCACGCAGCCATTTTGGGAACAGTCCCACTGAGCGGCTGGCCAAGGTCATCGCGCGGTAGCAAAAGCAGCGCTTGGCTGAGCACAGGCGCAAGCTCCGGAACGTTTTTGCCCGCGAGAGCTGCGAGCGATTTTGCTGTCTCTTTGCCAAACTCGAGCGCGAACTGTTCGTCGTACTCCGCGTCCGTTTTTGTCCGCTCAATGCGGTGGGGACCACTCACTTCAGCGGCGACGGCCAAACGCAAACGAGCCGCCTGCGGTGCGTCCAGCGACGCTCGCAGTTGCGCGTTGAGTAGCCCCAGTCGCTCCTCTCGTGCCTTGGCGTGTGTGGCGCCTTGCAACCGGTAGAGGTCTCGCAGCGCAGACGCGATCACCAGCTGAGCCCCCGCTTGTTGTGCTTCTGGAAGCGAGGCCGTGAGCTCTTGTGCGGCGGCTTGACCATAGGCGTGCGCTGCGAGGCTCGCGGCTTCGTCCGCGGTGTGGTGCGAGAGAAACTGCCGGTGCAGCCGTGCGGCCATGATCGCGGGCGGCAGTGGTGTGCCTCGCGCCGTTGGCGGCAGTGGCACTTCTGGTGACGGCGGGGGGCCACCAAAAGCTTCGTCGAACAACGCGCGAATCTGTGAGGGCAGCGGCCGTGCTGTCGCGACCCCGGCGTAAGCTGTGAACCACTCGGCCAGCGCTTCGTCGTCGTTGCTCTTACCATACTCAGTCGATGAGGCATCGCGTCGCAACGTGACGAGAACGTCGCGTACCGCTTCACCAAGTGTTTTGCCGTTCCGTACACGCAGCGCGCCGAGTCCATCGGCCACCAGGTGACCTCCAAGCTCATGCGTCAGAACTGCGCCTTCGGCGTAGCCACCGGCGAGCGCGTGAAGTGGTGCGGCTGCAAGGTGCACGTTTGCTTCACCTTGGTAGTGATCGGGATCGAAGAAGCCCACGGCGCCGCGCGAAAAATGGGGAAGATAGTCGCCAACCAAGTGAACCGATTCTGGCAGAATTAAAACGAGCTGTCGCTGGCGTGCGAAGTCGTGACCGGAGGCGCGCGCTTTGTCCGCGTACCAGCGTAGGACGGGCAGATAGGCGTCGAGCTTGTTTCGGTCCACGCCGGCCGGCACGATCAAGGTGATGCCGGGCTCCAGTGCCACCCGTTCGGCTGACAGCACTTCTAGCACGCCAGTCACGAACGAGGCCGCGCGTTTCTCGCGCTCCTTCTCACTCAGTGCTGGCTGCTTTTTTTTCAGCGAGGCCAAGGTCTCTTTGAATAAAGTTCCCGCGAACTCGCCGCCGAGTGTGGCTGCGCGCTCACGCAGCAACATCTCGTTGCGCCCCGCAAAATGGCGACCAGAGATAATGGGATCTCTTCCCACCACGGGCTGAAGCTCGTGGACCGCAGAGGCACGGTAGAGCATGTCCGGCGCGCGGTGCAGGGCTTCGAGCGCGCGGTTCGGATCTGCTCTGAATTTCGCGGCGGCAGCGTGTGATGCTTCCAGCGCTTTGTCGAAAGGTGGTCGTTTCTCTCCGATACGGAGGCCGAGCCAGATCTCAGAGATCGCTCGCGCAAAAACGACACGTTCCAGAGGCGATGGGATGCTTGCGATCGCTTCTCGGAGCAGTGCCGCGTGTTCAGACGGCAGTGTCGCGTGAATCGATCGAAGCGTATCGAGGTCCTGCTGCCGCAGGATCGCGGGATCGATCGTCTCTAGCCCGGGCAAGACTACAGCCGCCAGCTCAGGGTTCGATGCGACGAGAAACTTCACCTCGTCTTCTTTCGCAGCGTGTTTGGAGCTCTTCAGTAGGGCGATGGCACTCGCGTCACGCGCAATGTGCGTGTCAATGTCGGCGGACAAGATCGCCTTGTGTCTGGCGACTGTGACATGGTTGGCTTCTTCGCTCGCAAAGCCTTTGGCTTTTGCAAGCAAGCCAGGTGCATCAATTGGCGACCGTGCGTCGCGGAGCGCAAACATCAGTTTGCTCGCGGCACGCTCGCCGGCGCGGCCCGTTCCAGAACGCTCCAGTGCGCTGACGGCCGTGAGTACTTTTACGACGGCCTGTGCATCTGGTCCGGTGAGCCTAGCGCGCATGGCATGCAGGGCCATGATCGCAATCGGCGCCGAACCGCCAAGCCTGAACAGGTCCGTCAAAGGCGCGATCACCGCGGGTGGCGCCTTGGTCAACGTGTCTACCAGCTCGCGCAGCTCGCTGGGGTGCAGCAGTTTTCGATCGTCGCCAGGCGTAAGGGTCAAGCGCCTGGCGGATTGAATGAACTGCACCACCGCGCGGCCTGTCTCGGGTGAGGTGCGCACGCCTGCGAGCGCGACCGGAGCAGCGTCGAAAAATTGCGCGATCAACTCGGGCGAGGCGTCTTGTGGGCGTGCCAAGGCGTAGAGCAGACCTCGCACATCGTCGAGGTGGCTCAAACTCAGCGTTTGTGTCAGCTCGAGCATGCGAACGAGCGTCTCCGGGTGATACGGCGCCGGTTCGTTGCTCATCCTTGCGACCTCCGCAAAACGGAGGCGGAGATAGGTGCGCAGCGTCGCTTGGTGCTCCGGACGCACTTTTGCCATCAACTGGTCATAGGCGGCGAAGGCGCGCGCTTTTAATGCTGGATCGCGGACCGCTCGATCGAGGGCGGTGCGTGGATTCTCTATGCGATCCAGTGCTTCCCAGGTGGGTGCGGGCACCGGTTCGCCCATGGCTTTGCCGGGGATTGGCTCCGCGTACTGCTGGCGCAGCGCCGTGACTTGTTTCGTGTGCTCAGCAAGCGCTGCGGGCGTCTTGGCTAGGGTTTCGCTGGGGAGTGGAATGCGAATGAAACCGTCGGCACGCGGTTTTTTGTCAGCATCCGCCGCAGGTTTCCCCAACAGAAATTCCAGCGCAACGGCATCGGGCGCAACCTGCAAGCGTGGGTCTAGCTCACGCGACCATTGCAGGACGAGCCCCTCAGCGATTGCCTGTTTCTGCTCGTCACTCATGCCGAGCTTGGCGGCATCGAGCAGCTCGAACGCCGCCGTCTCCATCAACTTGGCGAGGCGATGCGCTTTGTAGGCTTCGACATCCGCTGCTGTCGCAGGCGTGCGTCCCGTCCAAGCCGGCACTTCATCTGCGAGCTGCGCATGAAAACCCGGGTGACCAATGATCGCGCGGGCACGCTCGAAATAACGCTTGGGATCGGCTTCTTTGATGGCTTTGATTTCGTTCGCCATGCCGCCTTTAGAGGCGCGGCTGCCACCTTCCCAGCGGCCAGTTTTGCTCACGGGCGTGAACTCTAGGCTCCCCGGCGGCAGGCGGAAGTGCGGCGGCAACACGGTGTCGATGAACGCTACGGCTGCGCGTGCGCGGTCGTGCAATGCACGGTAGAGCGCCTCGCCCTGGCCGCCTTTGTCTGCTTTAGCCAAGAACTCAGCGGCCTTCTTGGCTAGGCTCATCCGCGTCCCCGTCATTTCCCCGATGTGATCGAACCAGAAGCCGTTTGCCATCTTGGGAATGAAGCGCCCTGCAAGCTCGGAGCGCACGGCGGCAATGTCGCCAGGGCCTATGTGGTGCAAGGTTTCGTCGAGTAGCTCGTGCTCCTTCTTTTGCTCTTTGCTCGCTTGGCTAAGAAGCGCAGGATCGACGTCCGGCAGTGGCAGCGTGAGCGCTAGCTCGGCTTGCACTTCGCCTGGCCGTGCCGCCACGCGTTCCGCACTACCGTGAGTGAAGCGCTCGGTGAACACGCTGCTCACTGGCGCACCGATATCGTTTCTCGTGTGTTTGGCGATGCCTCCCTCTGGGAGGACGAGACGAGTCTCGATGCCGCCATCCGCCGCGGGTTGCATGATGGCGATGTGACCCTCGCTCATCGTCAGGCTGACTTCGCGATTGGGATCGAGCAAGAGCAGCGCTCGCGCCAGCGCTTCACGTTGCGGTGCCGGCGCCGTTTCGATCGCCGTTGTCCAGGGCGCATGATCACGCAGATCCTGCGCCAGATTGATTGAGCTGCCTTTGCCAAGCGCGGGCCAGAGAGGAGGTGAGGGTGCGCCTCTGCTTTGGCCGTCTGGTTGCACGCCGTGCGCAGTCCATTGCCAGCCGTCGGACGTCGCCCGCGTATCCAAGATCCACAGCGTGGACCCCTCGGGCGCGAGGGTCACGGTGACCGTATGGCCCGCCGGCAACTTGCGCAGCTCGTCCGCAAGGCGCGTCATTTGCGCCGCGGTCATCCCTTGTGTCCACGCCGGTGGCGGAGTGGATTTTAAATCTGCCAAAAGTTCGCGCGGGGCTCTGTCTCGTTGTTTTGGCTCGCCGTAGCTGTAGACGCGCATATCGCGCAGCAGCGCTTGCATCTCTAGCTTCGGCCGAGCAGCGTCGAAGGGGACTACGTGCGCAGGGTCAAAGTAGACTTGGCCGCCGGCGGTGATGTGCAAGTGTTCCGCTGCAATGTCTTGTCCGTTGCTACGAAGCCGAGTCACCACCTCATGAATGCGGGCAACGGTTCCGTCTTGGTTGAGGTGGCGCGTCTCCGATAGTGGGAGCGCGGGGCGAATCGGCGTGAGCATGCCGATTCCACCGTTAGGAAGCGCAACGATCGCGCGCGCGCGGTCGTCATTCGCGAGGGCTCCGGCCTCAACTCCGGTCGTCCCTTCAGGCAGCACCCTCAGAAGCATGCTCTGCCCGTTGACTGTGACTGGATGAAACGATCCCGTCAGATGTGGATTGAGCGTGCCTAGCTGGCGATCGTAGCTGGGTGCTGCTTCAAGAGGAAGGCCGCTCAGCAGCATGGCAGCAGCGAGCTCTGGGGCTTTTGTGTGGGTCTCACGCAAACGTTGTAGCGTTGCAGCGGACTCGGTCCCACGTAGGCGCTCGAAGAGTGGCAATCTCGCTTCGTGCGCTAAGACGTCGAGGAACGCGCGCACTTCAGGGAGCAGGCCCGCAGCTTCGAGCTGCATGATCCGTTGTGTGAGCGACTCGATGTCTTTCAGGTACGTTTCATGCGCTTCTTTTTTTGCTGGTTTAGGGAGCAGCAAGTCCGCGAGCGCACGTGGTGTTTTAGGCTGCGAGTGATCTGGTTTCGGTTCGTCAGAGAGGCGCAGCGCCTTCACTGTTTCGCGTGGGTTTTTTGCAAACGCCGCATAAGTCTCACGCATGTCTCGGCCAGAAAACGCGATGCGTTTTGCCACGGACTCGCCAAACGCAAGCAAGGCAGGCCCCGAGCCTTGGCGCACCGCTGCTTCTAGTTGTGGGTAGCGTTCGCAAAGGCCAAGCACCGCGCGCTGATCTTCAATCGGAAGTTCCTTGAGCGCTGCCGCTAGCTCTTTGTTTGGCTTATAGCCGTCACTCGCAGGCGGAGGCCGCAGGCTAAATGCGCGGTCCTTGCCTTCGAGTGCGCGGCGTATCCGCTCGTCGCTTCCTCCATGCGCTTTGAGGAGCGCCACCTTCCTGTCGTGCAAACCGTCTTGCCGCTGTTCCAATTCTAGCGCGAGTAGCTCACGGGCGACGGCCGGTGCTTCTGCTTCGGGCACACCAGCGGCTTTCACGAGTTTCTCGCGTGCAACGAGAATCGATGCCGCGGATTTTTTCTGCTCTACCCGTGAGTCCGCAGCTTTGAGCGCTTCTGCAACCGGTTTTGCCGGGTCTAGATCCGCGAGGCCAAAGGTAATGCCGCTGCCTGCTTTGTCTGGTTTACCGAGGTGCTTTAAGTGTTCAATGTTGCGGAGCGCTACGGGCTCGCCACCCGGCGCTACTGTTGCCGTCTCCACGAACTCTGCGACCCGCATTTGGGTGCGCAGCATTGCGAGTTGAACATCCACTCTGGCTTCTTCTGGCGTGTTCGGAGGGAACAACAACACCGCGCCAAACTCGTCACCGCCTTTGCGGAAAAAGTGCGCCTCGCCACCAAGTTGCTTCATCACCTTTGAGACTTCGCCGATGTAGAGATTGGTGATGTGGCGAAACACGCCATCGGCAATATCGCGACCTTTAGTGACGTCGCCTGCTAGCTCCTCCATACGCTTCGTGAGGCCACCCAAGTTGCCTACGTCGCTTTCAGCGTAAAGCACGCTGCCGCCTGTTTGCCTTGCCCACGCGGCGGCGTGTTCGAGCGTTGGCTCCAGCTCTTCGGCCCGGTGCGTGCCGGTGACCTTGCTGTCGAGCTTTAGGTGCTCATCAAAAAAAGCCTCGGCTGCTTTCCGATCGCTTCCTTGGCGCACGAGGCCTTCGACGAAGGCACTGCGGCGCCGCGCGCTCGACAGGATGGGACCACCTTCAACCGTACCCACGCTCGGCGAAGCAGGCGCCTCCGCGCTGTGCTCGAAAGGCACCTGTGCGAGCACGGTTGGGCGATCGATTGGTTTGCTTTCCTGTGTCGTTTTTGGCGGACTAGGGAGCAGCGTCCTGTTCTCTTGGCGACCGGCGTCGATCGCAGCTTCAAAAGTTTCGCGTTTCGCAAATGGGCGGCTCGAGGCAGCGAAGCGCAGGCCGCCTGTGTAGCTCTTGTCCTCGGGGTTTGGCACTTTGCTGAGCGGGGTCTCTTTGCCGTCGGCTTCGAGCTTGCCGTGAGAGATCAGCTCCTGCGCCCGGGCTTGCGCGAGAGAGGCAGCTTCGCGCAGCAGTTGCGTTTGCTGTTCTTTGGGCATGGTGCCTGGGAACACCACCAGCGCTTCGATCTTAGCTGCGGGACCCCGGTAGAATCGAACGCTGCCTCCGGCGTTTTCAATGGTGCTGAGATAGGCGTCGAAGGTGGGGCCATAGAGGTTGCGCAACAACTCGTTTGCGCCGCTTGCGCCGCCCGCTTTGTTTGCGCCGGCCATGGGGAACATGTCGAAGTACGCAAGATGCGCCTGCGCGCCTTCTGGTAGCAGCTCGTAGTCGGCTTTTAGGTCTGCGCGATCGCGCACCGCCGGAAAGCGCGCGTCTGAAAAGACCGCATCGCGGGGCGCGGCACCACTGATCAAGAACAGGCGCATGAGCTCCGCCTGATCAGCTACCTGAGCCCCCACGCGCTGTTTGAAGGCTTCGAACGCACGGCCCTCTCTCGTTGCATGCGGCCAGGACGCTTCGCCGGGACGCGTGTGTGTGCGCTGCGCGGGATCGCTCACGCGGCTTGCGAGCGACGGGAGCACGGAACGCTGCGGAGGCGGTGTTGCAACAGTGGAGTCAGTCTTGGGGGTCGTTGCGCCGACCAGTTTTTCGGCTGGATGCGCGCGTAGCTCGGCGATTTGTGCGCGCACTGAGGCCGTTGTGTCATCGCTGGCGCCCGCTGTGCGCAATCGCTCGTACAGGCGTTTTTCCTCGGCGTCCAAGTGCGGCCCGCGCGTCTGGCCTTCTGGCGTTGCGCTTGACGCAGTGTCCATGAAATCTGCGATCGCTTCGCGCTGAGCTGCGACCTGTTCGCGGTGCGTGGTTTCGCGCGGATCGCTTTCATAGAGAAAGTACAGCTGCTGAACGAAGGCCTCTGCGCGCGTGCCTTCGAGCTTCATTTGTTTCGCGACACCTTCCAGGTGCAGCAAGGCTTCGACTTTCGAGAGTCCATGAAGCTCGTCGCGCAGCGCTTCGAAGGTGTGAGTGAGCGCTTGTCCGCCTTTGCCATCGTAGGCTTCTATCGCGATCGCGCGAAGGTTTTGCGCAGCCATCGCCAACGCGATCTCACTGCCATCCCGCGTGCGCACTTGGTCCCGGACAAAGGCGTCGAGCTCGGGACCTTGCAAACCCTTGGTTTGTGCTTCTTGAAACACGTGCCCAAGCAGCTGCGAAGCAATCAAAGTGTCGATCACCTCCCGGGCAATATGTTCGTTTGGATTTGCTTTATTGAACGCTTCAATGTTGGCGCGCAGTGCTTTGCTGCTCGCGTCTAACGCTGCCGCGAGCTTGGCAGGATGTTCGCTGGCCGCTTCGTTTGCCTGCTGAAAACGTGCGAGCTGCATCGCTAGCGCTTTTTGCGCCGCTGGCATTCCCTCTAACGCTTTGACCGCTTCATTGTGGCGCGCTTCGCTGCCACGTTTGAATGCAGCGCTGGTTTCGTGAAAGGCATGAACGCCGCTGAGCATCACACCATCTAGGACGTGCTCCATGCGGATCTGCCAGTCGCCAGACAGGTGCGGCATGATGTGCGCCCGCAGCGAAGAATCGATGAGCGGAACCGCTAGCGCATGGCCGGAGGCCGCGAGCTGCGCAAGCTTCTGCGTGCGCCAGGAGGCGAACTGGACTGGGCCGGCAGGGCCGGTTTGCAACACTCCAAAGAGCTCTCGCATGGCATTGAGCGATGCCCGTTTGCCGAAAACAGGCTCGAGCAAGCGGTTGAAGAGAATGTCTTGCCCCTTCATTACCGCGACGGTGTGGCCCGTCGAGGCGATGACTCTGCCTGCGCCGGTGGCGAGCGAAAACGCGCGGGTGCCTTGTTGCAAACCGAGGCGGCTAGCGAGCCCAACGCGGGCTGCGATCCCACCAGCGCTTGCGGCTGTGCCGCCAAAAGAGGCGAGCGCTCCTACGCGAGACATGGGGACCAGCGTCGAAGCAACGAGCCAGGTGGTATTCTGAAACGCCAGAATGTGTTCGCCGTGCTGGTTCAATGTGTGAAGCGATCTGTCGAGTGTGTCTTGGGCGAGGGTTCCGGTCTGTGCCGTGCTTGGTGTGAGTCCCGATCTCACGAGCTGCGTTCTGGCAGCACCAGGGTCCATGAAGGCATCCGAAGCAACGATCTCGGTCAGTGCGGGATGCAAACGCAGAGCATCCGTTGCTCTGCCTTCCTGTGCGACTTGTCTTGCGGCGCCGCTGTCTGCAGCTGTCGCAGCGAGAAATGTCGCCAGGGCAGCAAGGCCGCCAGCTTCGCCTCGCTCACGCAGCGCTTGCTCATAATGCGCTTGCCAATCGCCGAGCTGCCCAAGCTCGCGATCGGTTGCGCTGGTGATGTCAGTAGAGGCCTCGTCTTTCAGCGAACCCGTGCTCCATTTGGCGAGCGGTTCGCTGAGGAACCAAACGAGTGGATGCGTGGCTTCCTTTTGTTTTTCCAAAAGTGCTGTGGCGGCAGTGTTGACGCTCGCTTTTGCGGCGGCTCCACGAAGCCGAATGCTCTCCCCAACTGATTCAAATAACTGGCGTGCGCCTTCTGGCGTGCGCAGCGCCGAGGGAAACGCAGACTTCGCGTCTGACTCTAGCCTGGCGTACTCGCGTGCGTCGGCGTCGTGTGCGAGCGGCCGAGCTTGTTTTTCAATTTGGCCCGCACGCGTGCGCGCGCTTTCGAGCAGCGCCGGAGTGATGCCCTGCGTTCCGTGTGCCATGCCCCTGAAGAGGGCGGAGGTGGTTCTCCATGCATCGATCTCGACCTGCTTTTGAGTCAGCGTTTGCGTGCGCGCGTCCTTGATGATGGCCGCTGAGTCAGCGGCCTTGTCGAGCAAGGGGAGAGGGCTTGCGCCTGCTTGAGCAGCACTCAGCGCGGTGCGACCGTACAGCCGTGCCACGTCTGCGAGCGCGTGATCTCGATCGCCTCCGGGCGCTGCTGAAACAGTCAGGGCGGCTGCGTCAGCGAGCGCTTCCATTGTTGCGGCATACGCTGTTTGTGTTCTGGCGACGCTGGCTGCTCGCGCCGACAGCTTGTGCGCAGCGCCCAAGCGGATTTGGTTTTGACCTTCCTCGTTTTTGATCTCGCGTGTTTGG
>JBIKMD010000028.1:0-11983 GCA_044359465.1 Myxococcota bacterium | reverse complement strand
AGCTTCCGTTCCGCGCGCGCCGCATCTTTGGCTCGGATCAAATAAACGCGCTCGAAGTGTTTCGACACCACCTTCGCATCCACGCCAAAGAAGAGACGTGCACGTTCTTTAGCGCCCACTTGCGCGCGCGTTTTGACGAGCAACTGCTGCGATACCTCTCCAGAGGTGAGCGCCAAGGCGGCAATCCACAACGCGAACATGGGCAAAGGTATGGACGCAAATCGACGTGCGCGCCAGCGACAAAAGTCGGTCTGGTCAGAGTGGGGGTTGAATCTCTAGTTCCGCCCGAAAACTACCGATAAGCTTGAGCGATGGTCATCCGTCCCGACTCGCAAACCCCAGGCGTCCGCGGCACGGCGCCTGCGCCCGAGGAAATCAGCGTAGTCGACGCGCCTGCGCCCCCCGCAGAAGAACCTGCACGGCGCCTGGATCCAAACGCTGCGGGGCCGATCCAGACAGAAAGGGAAAGTAGGCCAGACCTTCCGATTCTACAACCAACGGCCAACGGAGCGGGTGTCACACTCACGCGTAGCTCTGTCGTTCCGAGTGGTGAGCTTCGTGCTCCAACGCCAGAGGACACCGCAGCGTTCGGCCGCTTGCGGCGGCTTCCCTCCGAACACAGACTCACAACGGAACAAAGTAGCGCCTTTGCTAGCGATCTAGAACGCGCGCGCACCCAACCTGGCGGCGTGCGCACCTTCCTCGTCCTCTACGAAGCGTCGCGAGTCGGTCAGCAGCCCACTGGCGCACCCATTGAATCGCTCATCTCACGTCTGCAGCCGGCAGCCCTTCGCAGCGCACAACGCGCGCTCCTGGACGAAGCCCTCCCACGCGACGCGCTACCGCCGAACTTGTTGTCGAATCCACTCGCGCCAAACGACGGGGGCTCGCTCACGACACTGCGCGCGCGCGAGCCTCGCGTCGACTTGGCCCTCCTGTTGCTGCAGCGACCCGCCGCTTCGAGCGCCGCGATCGGCGCCGCCGAGCAACGCATGCGTGCGGCAGGTGAGGACCCCGAGGAAGTGCGACGCTGGGCAAACGCACCCCGCTTTCGCCACGGGCTCGAGGCTCTTCATATAGATGACGCCGAGATCGAGCGCTTTTTGCAGCTCGGCGGCGACCTGGAACGACTACAGCCGCCATCTCGCATTTTGATCGCGCTCAACCAGGCAGAGAACCAGGGCAACGCCGTGGCACTCAACGCACTCACTGCACTGTTTGCGTTGCAGCGTTTGGCGGCGGGTCGCTCCCTTGCGCGGCTAGACACGCAGATCTCCGAGCTTGGAGGCGCACTCGCGCACGCAAGCGAACCCAGCGAACGAACGCGCCTGGCATCTGAGCTCGCAACAGCCGTGCGTGATCGCCGTGCGCTACGGAGCAACCGCAGCGAAACACAAAGTCGATTGGACCTTGTGCGTGAGCGCCAAGGCACCTCCGCAGAAGCGCGTCTGCAGCGCGAGCTCGAGTCGTTGCGACCAACGTTAGAGGCACGGCGCCGGGCGGACAATCCTTCACCGAGCCAGGCACAAATCGATCGCTACACCGAGCTTCAACAGACCTTTCCTGTGCCAACGGAAAACCGCGCCGAGTACGATCGCCTCCGCCGCATCGTGCGTCCTTACGAACGCGCTGCCGAACGCGCGCAAGCGCTACAAACACGTTTGCGAGCACGCGCCGCTGTCCACGAAAGCGCCCTGAGCCGGTGGTTACATGCGCACCCACGCAGCAGTATCGCCGACGCGCCTGAGACCCTACGCAATCGCGCGCAAGACATGGACGACGCGTTCGTCAGCGCTGCCAGCATGAACGCCGCGGATCACGCCCTGCAAGTGCAAGCCGATGCACTCACCGCAGAAGGACAACCCCAAACACCAGAGAGCGTGGCGGTTGCGTACCTTGGACCCGCCGGCAACATCACGGCGTATGGCGCCAACACATTCGACGCCACACACGCAGCGCCAGCAACGTTCGCAGCGCGAGCAACCCAACTCAACGGGCTCAACATTTTCAACCCGCCGCGGCACACGCCTCCGGTCGTTGGCCATAGCGCCCGCGCAGATCGCAGGGCTGACGCGCGAGACGAGCGCGATCAGCGGCACCAAGCCGCCATGGGCGATAGAAACCGCGTCCTGAGCGACGCCTCGGCACTCACGCTGCGCCAGCACCACGTACACGTTGGCATTGAGGCCACCGCGCCGCGTCCGCTTCCCGCCCGAGGACAGCAGCCACCACAGACACCGACGCCTGATGTGGAGGCGGCGGAGCGGCCCATACCCGTGCTGAGCGCAGCGCAAGCTGCAGTTGACGTTCAGGCAACACCGGACGCGGCGAGTTTCCGGGTCGCAGCGTCTGCGCCGCGCATCGCCGCACAAGATCTGTCGCCCGACGATCGGCAAACCATTGCCAATCTAAATGCGGCCACGCGCGGGCTGGAAACCAGCAACAACGCTCGCCTGCAAGCACTCACGCAAATGCAAGCGCGCGACTTGGCAAGTGCGGACCCGGCGCGTTTGTCACGCGCAGCCTCACGTTCGTCCACAATCACGCAGGTCAACCAAGAAAACGCCCGCCTCGCGCAAGACAGCGCGACCATTCAAGCAAGTGGACTCGCATTCGCGCAGCGGTCTTCAGAAGCCATTCGAAACGCGGGTCAGCAAATCGAAGCCGACCGCCACGAGCTAGAAGGGTACAGCGAGAACAACCACCTGGTGCCAGGGTTAGTAGCGCAGTTAGCCGAAGCCGAGCGCGCGCAGCACGATTGGGATACCTGGCTCGCAACCCACAGGATCACCGAGATCTCGAGCGATCGACCGCGCGGGCCAACCTTGACCCCAAACCAAGTTGAAGCCCTGCGCTCTCGCATAGCGTCGTTGCGCGAACGTATCACAACGCAAGAACAGAACCTCACGACACTCCGCCACAATGCCGCCGCCAATCCAGCGTTAGTTTCCGCGACAGACCAATGGCTCGCGAGCTCGCGGGTCATGCCAGGGATCGTCAGTCAGCCCGTACGTTCGACGCTGCTAATGCAAGATGCGCTCGACGCGAGCGATGGCTATGCCCAAGCAGCCGTGGACGCAAACACGGACGCGAGGCGAGCGCTCTCGGCGTCAACACTTGCAGCGTCTACACTCGCGCCAACGCTACGCGCGCTAACGGCTCAAGGCGCCCACGTACAGAACTGGCATGCCAATCACATCGCACACAGTGCGCCGCTCGCGGCCCAGGCCGCCCGCCTTCGCGTACGCCTGCGCATCGACGGCGCCGGTGACGAGACCTCTAGCACGCCGCCGCCACGACAAGCGCTCGGCGCAGCGGAAGTGCTTCCGCTCGCGCGCTGGGAGTACGACAACAACTTCGGATTGCTGCCGCCCACCGACGCCGCTGCGCGTGGCGCCGAAGAGGACGCCTCTCAGCAAGTGGGGCTTCGCTACGCGGCGCGCGCAGACGGCGCGCTTCAGGCTGCGCAAGCGCACACGCAAAATTACGTGCGCCAGGTGAGCGATCCAGCGTCTGAAGCACTCACGCAAGAAGAGATCACAAACGCGACGCAGCTCGTGGGCAGCACCTTGCGCACACAAGTGAGCGTCGCATCGCGCGTAGGCGCTTATTCGCCCGAAATTGGTTTGCGCTGGATTGCGCCTGCCTACCAAGCTGCGAACATTCGTGGGCCGCAAGACATGGGCGTGATTCCCACCACACTCCCGAGCGTTCGTGTTGGCGAGCCACCACAAGCAGCCAATGCACTGCCAGCAGAGCTCCAACTCGGCGCAGCAAACCCCCTCACTCGCTTGGGTCAAGCGCCGGCGCTACAGCGCATCGCGCGCGGGATCAGAGAAGACGCGATTCGCGCACTACCGGCGCTTGTGATGGCGGCTACCTCACGCAGGCAAGTACCCACGGATCGTGTGACGCTGGTGCGCAACGATGCGCAGGCGCAGCGCGCCGCAGGTGATATCACGACTGATCGCGTGCCTGCGCCGTCCCCGGGCACAACCTATGCCGCCTACCAATTCGTTCGCGCCGCCGCGCAGAGTCGCGGCCCAGAGAATCCAGAAACCGCGCCGCTTCGGCTGTTCGTCGAAAGCTTCGATGCCGCGCTCGCGCGCATGCCAGCGGTTCTGCGCAACAGGGCGCAGGTTGTACGCAACAGCCAAACGCGGGCCAATGCGTGGATCGATGCGCAACGTGTGTCCGGTCGCGAGGCGGCCAATGCGAACACCTTTGTGCTTCAGCATTGGGGACAAGAACTAGGCATCACGACCACGCCAAGCGAACGGCAAGCGATTTACGAAGGAGATATGGACGGCTTGCAAGCCCGCGTAAACGGCGCCGCCGAGACCTTCGTCCAGCAAGACGAAGCGTTAGCGGAACAATTCGCCAGTGGCACACTGGAAGAACAGCTACGTCTGTTCTCGTCGCTTGCGGGCCACTTTCAGCCGGGCACGCGTAGCGAAAGCCAGGGCATCCCTAGCGTGATCACGGATCCACCAGAGTACGCACAGCAAGCCGAGCGAGAAGACCGAATCGATCCGTTCATCGCCAGGACGTTTCAAAACGGTGGGTTCACGCCAGTCTACGACGATCAAGATCGTTTGGTTGGTGTAGGGCTCGATACCAGTCGCGACAGCGTCAACGCGGGCGACCTGGACGGAAGCCGAACTTACGCATCCGTGCGCACCGCAGTGGGTCGCCGAGCATTCGAGGAGCGCAACAACCAAAGCTTGCTGATGTTCGTGGTGAATGAAGGTACGAAGTTTCTGCTCATTGAAGCGCTCACCTTTGGCGTGGGCGGCATCATGAGCGCAGCGCGAGCGGGAATGCGCGCGACCGAGCTCACGCTCGAAGGTGTTGAAGCCGCAGAAGTCGCAGTGGCCAGTGGACGCGCACTCACGATGAGTGAACGCGTGGGCCTGGCGCTCGCGCGACGCGGCATTGTGCGTGAAGCGGGCGTCGCCGTCATAGAACGTGAAGGCGCATCGCTCATCAACTTGTCAGGCAACATGAGCGAGCTGGGCTCACACCTCGGCACGCGCATGGGTACATGGACGGGGCGTAGCGGCGCCACGTTGCTAAGATCATTACGCGCCAATCCGCAGATGGCGGAACGTTTTGCCGCGTGGGCAGAACGCGCCGCCGAGTCGAGCGGTCGTTTCGTTTTTCATGGCCTCGGCAGCGCAGGCGAAATGGCTTTCGTGAGTTTTGTCCAAGGCCACGCCGAGGCATGGGCACGCGAAAACCTGCCACGCTGGGCCCAACCCTTCGTCTCGCTGGGCCTGCAGGTGGGCGTCAACCACGTGCAAGGACGCGCGGTCACCGGATCACCTACGCCGGCCCTGTCGCAACGTGTGCTTCATGGACTGCCGTGGACGCTGATCTCTGCTGCAACACCGTTCGTTGTGCGAGAGGTCATGTTTTTTGGCACCGAAGGCCCACGTTCCGAGGCCGACGAACAGCGACTCAACGCAGCGCAAGAACTGTGGGGCCATGTCACCGGCATTGCGCTGCCATCACTCTGGGGCGCGGGGCGCGCAGCGATTGGACGGCGGCATGCCGTTCGGGAAACCCAGGAACGCCTCGCACGGGCAGCGCTTGGCGAGCCGCTAACACAAGCCTCTGCCGAACAACGCGCGGCGTACGAAACAGCGTTTCGCGAGCTCACACGCGCCTTAGAACCCGCAGCGAGAGCATTAGTCGACGCGCCCACTGCGCCCGAGTCACGCAATGAGGCGGCGCAAGCACTCGAGCAGGCGAGCGAGCGACTGCCGCGCGGCGACGCAAACGCGGTGCGCATGCAAAACGAAGCGAGACGCTTGCGCAGGGAGGCTGCGACTCTGAGCGTGACACTCACATTACCAGCCGAAGGCGCGAGCGAAGCTGGCTTTCACGCTCGGGCTCAAGCGCAAGTTGAAGCACAGCTTGAACGCGCTGGAGTCTTGTCTGCTGAGCCAACAGAGCGCGCCCGGCAAGTGGCTCACGCGACCGATGCCGCCATCGTGTCAGCAGCGTTTGCCGCGCCGCCGCTGCAGCCCTTTGACGCGTCTCATCTTCGTGAGCCCGAACTGAGCCAAACACTAGACGCACGCACAGCCGACTTGCGCGATCGGCTGACCCGCGTGGGAATGGATCCCGTCATTGCGGAAGCGCGCGCCTTGTCACTTCTGCAAGCAACTATTGCAGAGCGTGCGCATGAGCTCGTGAGCCAGGCACAGCCGCGCAGTGCCAGCGGACGGCGTGCGCGCGCAGCTCAAGTCTCGAACCTAGAGGCTGCGCAGCAAACGCTTGCAGCGCGTCACGAAACCATCGGTCCCCGTGCGCGTTTGCGCGCTCAACTAGAAGCCACCACGAGTCTGCCAGACGCAGCGCGTGAACCACTCGCGCGCGATCTCGACGCCTTGGTGCAGCGCACGCCAAGGCCGCAGCAGGACGAGTTTTGGCGCGAGTACCAAACGCTTGTTGAGCGTCATATTCCTGGTGAAGCGGGCCGTGTTCTGACTTTGGCTGCCGCCTACGCGGAGGCCTCGAATGGCATTGCCAATATGCCCGGTTCGCAAGCGCTTTCGGCACATCAACGCTTCGTACTGATGACACGGGCGCTGTCAGAGATGGGTTTTGCGCTCGAAGGAGCGGCCACTTACTGCGCGCGGCGCCTCGATCTGCCAGTGCCAAACCAAGCTGAAGCGCAGCCGCGCGCCGACACACCCGCGAACTCCAGCCCGGTGCTCGTGCCGGAGGCACATCAAGCGACACTGCGTCAGATCGAAGCCATCGCAGATCCCGAGGACGCTGCGCGCTTTCGCGCCATGTTCGAGGAGATGACGCCGCAGCGCCGCGCCGAGCTCGGTCCAGCCGTCGAGGAGGCGCTGCGCGAAACTGGTTTTGATCAAACGCTAGCGCTAGACCGGGTACGCACGCGTTTCCGCATTGGCACAGACGTCAACGGCATAGCCGTATTTGGCCCTGGCAATACCGCCTCCACCATGCCGCAAGTGCGCAACGACGAGGGCTCATGGCTCTGGGCGGACGGCACACCGGTTGAAGCCCGCGCCGAACGCCGCGCCGACAATGGCTTCGACTTCGCTCCGAGCATCACCAGCTCATCGGATGCACCAGGCTCGGATCTTGCGGGCATGAGCGTCGAGCACGGCACTGCGCAGGTCTACGTAGACAGCGTCACGGCTGGCCCTCAAAACGTCGGCTCAGGACTTGGAGGGCGCGGTCTGTACCTCGCCGTTCCTGGTGATAGCGAAAGCGCACCGCGTTTTGGCGGACGCGTCGCGGAACGTGTGCGCGAAGGCCAAGGGCGCCACGGCGCGCTACCAGAGACAGCGCAAGAAGGCGCAGGCGACGTAGTGCTCATGCGCGGACAGATTCAAGCAGGCCGGAATCTGCGCGTGGGGCGCTTCATGGTGGTGCCGGAAGCCATGGTGGACATTCCAAACGGACGATTGCCGGCAAATTGGTCAGACAACCCGTCACTCGCGCGTCAACTCGAAAACGAGTTCGACGTGCTCGACATCCGCGTTCCCGCAAACTTCACGGCCTTTGGCAATGGCCGCATGCTGGTGGTCCACGAACGTGCGGGCCGCGACTTCATTCGCTGGTCAGGAACCGAAGTGATTCAGCGAGTACGTGCCGAAACAAGGACTCCGAGCATAGTACAGCCAAGCGCCCCACGTGTGCCTCGACGCGAGACGGCGGTTGTAGATCGCCCGGTGCCGCCGCAGGCAATCGTGCCTTCGCCCATTGCGCCGCGAACGCCGGTCGCGATGCAGCAACCACAGACTGCGCAACAAGCACTGCCGCATCTTGGCTTCTCGAGTCCGGGGCCCATTCGTAGACTGCTGCGTTTCTTTTTCCCGCAGGCCGATCATGCGCCAACGCTGCGTACAGGAGGTGATGTCGATTTGATCTCGGGCTCGACGGCCGAGCGTTGGCAAGTGAGCAACATCGACTACGACACCAACACCGTTCGCCTTCGTCGTCATGGCAGCGAGCTCACGGTGAGCGCTTCAGAGATACTCACCGTGCGAAACGATTCTGCGACTCCGCAGATCACACTCCGAACGAATCCCGATCCTGGTTACGTCGTGGCGATCCCAGATGGCCGCAATCCGCCGATTCAAGGCTTTCGCATTCGTGCGTTTCGCGACGGCAACCAAGTGGAAGTGTATCGCGTCACCCGCGAAGGCACCGTGGAAACGCGGGCGCTTTCGCTCGAACAACTGCTGCAGACGAATGCAGACGCGCTCATAGGGCGAGAGCTCGTGATCAACGGGGTGAACCATACCATTACCGCCTCACGCGACGGGCGCTTCACGCTTCGTCATGTGGGTGGCGAGATGACGCTCAGCGCGCTGCAGCTTGCATCCGCACATGCAGACCGAGCGCGTGAAGCATTCGCGCTCTCCTCACCCACCCCGCAGGACGCCTGGCTCGCACGCGAGGCGGCCAACTTGAACGCACAAACTTCTCACCAAGACCGCCGCGCCCTCATGCGACGTTTTGCGCAAACGATTGCACACGTTCCCGAGGAAACCTTCGCGGATTTTGCGAGCCTCGAGCCTGAGCAGATTAGACAGCTCTTTCTCACGCCTCCTCCGATTGAATGGGCTGCGATCCTTGGCCGCATGCGCCTCGCAGGCATCACCAACTGGCATGTCATGCAGCTCGAAAGACTCATGCGTGCTGACCCCTCGGGCTTTCTGCTCGCTGCTCGAACGAACCCAGAGCTGCTCGGCGACATGGCATCGAGCAACGTTCTGTTTGGCGAAGCGCCGGCGCGTATGGCGGCACGCCATGGTCTTAGCGCGATGATGACTCTGTCACGCATGCTCACTGTTTCTCCCGATGCAGCGCGTGCCTTGGTCGCCGTCCGCGGAACTAACGCAGCCATGCAAACACTGAGCGGCGGGTTGCGCAGTGCGCTCACGGAGGCCTACGCTGCGCTCGCTGAATTTCAGTCGCGTCCTCGCGCCGATGATGCCTTGCGTTTGGTACGCGAATACATGGCCTCGACGTTGCTCGAACACGGCACCGGCCGTTTTGCGACGGAACAACCGGGCGCACTACTCGAAGGCATTCGCCGCGCGCTCGAGGGCGGCGCAGATGTGAACGCGATCGTCGGCGCGATTCAACGCCGCGAACACCCAACGCGCGTAGAGGCAGACACACTTCCCGGCCCAGTGCGCGACATCACAGGTCCAAGGCTGGCGATTCAAGGCACCCGCGGCGTCGCCAGTCAGGTCTACCGCGTCCAAACGCCAGAGGGAGTGTTCTACGTCAAACCGATCGGCGGCAAAAACGGAAATGCGCCAGTCTCTGAGTTGCTCGCTGGCATGCTCGAAAGCGAAATGGGACTAGGCGTGGTGCCGGAGGCGATGCTCGTCCGCCACGATGGGCAGCTCGCGGTTGCTATGCGCGCGGTACCGGCCACATTGCGCCAAGCAGCGTACACTGGCGACGCGCATCTCACGCCAGCGTTTGCGGATGCCCTTTCTGACCTTCAAGCTTTCGACTACTTGCTCGCCGTTGGCAATCGCCATCTAACGAATGTTTTTGCTGGGGAAGATGCTGCTGGGCGTCCGCGTGTGATGGGAATCGACAACGACAGCGCGTTCACTTCACTCACTGCGCCTGCCATGCGTGGCACTTACGTTTCTGGTGGCATGCTGCCAGAGACTTATTCGCTGCGCTTTCGCGAGGCATTCGCTCGCTTGACACCGGCGCGTTTGCGCGAGCTTTACGCACGCCACCTAACCGCCGAACAGATGAACGCCCTACTCGTGCGCTTCGAAATTCTGCGTACGCATATTGAGCAAGTGCACGGCCCGCTTGCATTGCAGCCAGCGCAAGAAGCGCAGACGCCGGCACGTGAGGCGCCGCAACCAGCCCCGGCACTCGCGACGCCGCAACCAGCCCCGGCACTCGCGACGCCGCAACCGGCCCCGGCAGCTCAGAGCATCCTGGACGCGCCGGTACTTCGAGCCGCAGACCCTGCCATCACTGCACTCGCGGCGGCACATCCAGACGATGCGCTCTTGCTGCTGAACGCCCATGCGCGAGGCATTGACGCAGCGCAGGCCTATACATCCGGTGGTGCAGCAGCAGTGAGCGCGGAGCTCATTGTCACGAACGCGCCAGTCTCGCATGACGCTAGACGCACGGCTGCTCCGATTCTGGAGCGCCTATGGCAAGCGGGACTAGGCAACCCGCGGGCGCAGCGGCGAGCAGTCTACGACGCGCTCCGAACAGCCGGGCTATCGCCGGAAGACGCAGGCGAGTTGGCGCGTCGCGCGACGCTTTTTGCGGCAACAGCGAGCAACAACGCGGGCGCATTGTATCGCAGCAGCACAGCAAGCACGCGCGCAACGCTCGAAGCATCACTGAGCACACAACCAGAGCCACTACGTGCGTTGCTGCTGCAAGTGTTCGATCGTTTCACCGATCCGGTCTTTTTCGTGGATCAACTCGCGACGCTCTGGGGCGAAGCATTGGTAGAAATGGGACGAAGACCGGGTGCTGCTGAGCTACTCTCGGGTTCTCGGCTTCAGCCAAACAACGTTCCCGTAGACGCTGAGTTTGATGTTCTTCGCGGCATTTTTTTGCATGGAGCCGCGCGGCGCGGCGCCGGCGCATTGTTCACGCCAGGCGATGCTGCGTCGCGGCCTGCTGTGTTGCACGGCGCGGCAGCAACGCCTGATTTCATGCGCGCGTTGCAAGCGGGTCGCGCCTACTTTGAGCTTGGCGCTTCGCTCGGCGCTAGCTCGCACGGCCCGGACGCGCACTTCATTCAACTCGCGGTCATTGCGCGCGCCGTGAATGAAGCCTTGGCGCAAGCGAGAGCCACAGATGCCAACGTGCCGAGCAACCTACGCGAGCTCGTGACGCGTCTAGGACAAATCGATACAGCTTGGGCTTTGCTCTTCGATGGCAGCGAGCTCTTCAACTCACCCGACGTGATCACCAGCGTGCTCGATGTGGTGATGCCGGAGGATGCGCGCATACGCCAAGAGACTGCCCGGACGAATCAGCACTTGGCACGCGCAAGACGTATCGCCGCCGAGGCAAATGTTCCGAGAGATCGGCTGAGCAGGACCACGACGGGCCTCGCACAGCTCGAAGCCCTGTTTCACGATCCGCACATGCTCGTTCCGCGCGAGGTCCAGAGCGTTCTCGAAACGCTGCGTAATCCGACTGGCGGGCTCACGCGTGCAATGACACGGGCTGAGTACCAAGCTGTCATGACGGCCTACCTTCGGTCCAAAGGCGTGCCTCAGGCGGTCGCTGAACGTGCAGCACAACAGGCCGCAAGCCCGGTGCGTGGCAATCCGTCCGAAACACCTGCTTCTACCCCCGTACGCGCTGCATTGCTGCAAGATGTGCCGGCACCACCCGTTGCAACACTGCCGTTGATTCAAGCGGCTTATGAAGCGCTTGGCGGCGGAGCGAGAGTTCGAACTGCGGCAAGCAGAACAGGCAGAACAACCACCCGCTCCACTGCAACGCTGATCTCGAGCGCAGAGTTTGCCGCGAGGCTCGATGGGATGCTTGGGCAAGAGGTGGCCGCGTTCCTACCGCGGCTCCAAGTCTTGCCCGAGCAGATGCGCATCCTCACACTAGAAGCAATGTTTGGCGCACAAGATGCCGAGGAGCTTCGCACGATTATGAGTCAGACTGAGCCGATGCTGCAATAACTGCGGCGCCGAGCACACCTGCGTGATCTCCCAGCTTGGCGCGGACGAGCTTCAGCTTGCCGCGGCGAACAACCAGCAAATGCGGCAGCACCGCCTGCTTGAGCGCAGCAAAGGTAGCGAGCCCAATGCTTCCGCCGATCACAATCGCGTCAGGATCGATAAGCGTCGCAATGTTGCCAATGTGCTGACCCATGATCGCGATCGCCTGCTGAGCAAGCTTGGTGCGCATTGCAAAGAGATCACGCGTGGGCATTTTGCCTCGCCGCGCGAGTGCATGCCCTCCAACG
>JBIKMD010000027.1:0-11993 GCA_044359465.1 Myxococcota bacterium | reverse complement strand
ATTGCAGCGGAGGCCGCGGTCCGATCGTCGTGGGCGCGTCGCATGCTGGCGAAGGTCGAACCGAACGCAACCGTGGCAAGCGCGAGCAGGCCCACGAGCGACGCGACGAAGCGGCGGTCGCGCTGCATTCGAATCAGCTCGAAACGCACCAGGCTACGCGGCCTCATTTTGCACGCTCCGCAGATAGAGTTGTTCGAGCTGTTCCTGGGTCAGCGCAGCCACTTCGCCTTCACTCTGCAAGACGCCGCCGCGCATGATGCCCACATGCGTCCCGGTGGCTTTGACATGGAACAGATCGTGCGTCGTCATGAGCACGGCAGCGCCATTGTGCGCGGCCCGCAGAAGCAAACGCGAGAACTCGTTTGCCGCTTGCGGGTCCAGCCCGCTCGTGGGCTCGTCTAGCAGCAACACCGGGGCTTTGCGCGCGAGCGCAAAAGCCAATCCCACTTTTTGACGCATCCCTTTTGAGTACTGGCTCGCTCGTGCATGAACAAAGGCGTCACTAAGACCACACTCACGCAGCGCACTCAGTAGCGTGTCTCTGTCTTTGGGATCACGCGCGAGCTCACAAAGATAAGCCAGGTTCTCATAGCCCGTGAGCTCGGGGTACAAAGAGAGCTGCTCGGGCACGTAAGCCATGAGCTTTCGCCCGTTGGCGCCGCTGTGACCTAGGATGCGAACTGAGCCCGAGGCAGGCGTCACAAAGCCGAGAAATGCATTGATGGTCGTTGTCTTGCCGGCGCCGTTCGCACCGAGGAGACAATAGATTTGACCTGGGAATACCGACACATCAAGGCGGTCGACGGCTGACTGAGCGCCGTACCTGATGCAAAGTTGTTTCGCTTCCAAAGCAGGCGTGCGGTTTGGTGTCAGCATAGTGTTGTGATTGCAGTTGTTATGCAATAATGCAACAGGGATGACGCGACGTTTGAGGGGATCTCGGAAGAGGCGACGACTGCCTGCCGTGAGACTATTCTGGAATGCAGTTCATGGGGTCGGCAGGATCGCTCTCGTAGCCGGGGTCGCAGTGACAATGGTTCCCGTGCGCGTGGCCGTGACCGCCACACTCTTCCACGGGCGCTGGTGGTGCGGTGAGCGCGTCGTCCCACGCAAACACTTCCGCCAGCCGCAGCTTTCGTGCGCCTGCTACCGGAGTGGTCTTCAGCGAATGCGCATCAATGCGTACCTGCTGAAACAGGATGTCATCGAGCGTGCCGGCGAAGTGGCCGCCAATGACCGTGTCCAGCTCTGAGAGGGAGTAGCTGCCAGACTCTGGCATGTACGTCTTGGTGCAGCTTAGATCCGAGCCACTCAGCTTGCAGTCGGTCTCGACTATCACGCAGAAGGCGCAGGTTGCATAGCTTCTGTCGATAGTCTTGAGCTCGAAGGTTCCGGCCGCGGCCGCTCCGCCGGCTGCCAGGTAGTTCTCGATTGCGATTCTTGCTCTTGTGCCATCTCGCGCCGCGTAGCCCCAGGCGGTTTGGCCATCGTGCGAAGCAAGAGTCGCTTGCGAGACGGTGACGCTTAGGCTCAGCGCCAGTGGCTCGTTGTCTTCTTCCTCCTCCAGTTCTTCTTCTTCTTCACTGTTCTCAGGAACCTCGCAGCGCGCGCTGCCGAAGCCAGAATCCACGCACGTTCCGCCAGCGTCGGCGCACCTTTCGTCTGTGTCGAAATGCGGGTTCGCTTCGCCGTGACACGACTGCAGCCGATTGTTGCTCGCGCATCGCTTCCAGCCGTCACGTTCTTTGTTGCAGGTCCACTCAGTGGCTGACGCGTCTTGCTTCTGCTGGCTCTCGTTGTCGGTGGGCGTCGTGTTTTGCGCAGGCCCGCAGCTTACGACAAAGGCGGCACTCAGAATGAGGCCGAGTGTCATGAATAGTAGTGGGCGTGGTGTCTCTCGGTCGATCAGCATGGCTTGATGTCCTTCAGCTAAAATGAAGAGCGCAGCGTTTTTCATTAATGCGATTAAATTGCAATAGCGATTTTTGTGCTATGCCGCCGGGCAGCGCGCTATGGCGCGCAGTATCCGCTGCGGCACTCGTAGGCCGCCGGGCAGCGCGCAGTTTCAGTGCAGGGGATAGTACACTGACCGCTCACGCAAACCTGGCGGCTTTGGCACTGGCTCGTCATCTCACATAGATCGCCGAGCTTGGCGTTCTCGTTGCCGCACGCCGCGTAGACAACGGCGAAGCACCCAGCGACGAGTGCGTGGCGAACGCCCCCCTTTTTCATGCAAGCGGAGCGAGCGTTAGAAGCAGTCGGCGCTCACCCGGCGCCACTGGCGGCGAACGATGAACCACTGCTTTGTGGGGGCACGGCCAGGCGGCGCCTTTGAAGACGCCAACAGCGAAGCGATCGAGATCGTTGACGGTCGCGTACGGCCGGAGCACAGAAGAATCGTCGCTGTCTTGGTCTTGGCTCTCTAGGCGCAAGGCCACTTTGTCGGTGTGCCAGAATCGGCACATGTCGCGGTCGAGCGTTTCGAGCCGTAAGCCCACTTCTGAAACCCCTGTCAAGTCGCAGAATAATTCGCAGACGAAACGAAGCTCATCTGCAAACGCCGCGCGCGAGTCTCCGGCCGGAAGGTGTGCGAGCAGTGTTTCGAAGGCCGCGCGAGAAGGATCCACGCGCTCGCGTAGATTGAGCTGCTGCATTGCCACTTCGTCGTACGACTCCGGGGCAACACCCGCAGGGGCTCACGTGTCCAAATCGAGAGACTGACGTCCGTGCCGTACACCTCGCTCAGTACAGTGGGCGCTCCCAGCACTCGCGCGTCATCGGACGTTCGTTCGTTCACATGATTTTGCATGTAGTCACTCCTTACGGTGCAATGAGATCGTCAATCGTGAGCACGAGTCGGCGTGCACCAAGATGCATGATGGGTGGCGAGCGATGAATGATGCCTTTGCCGTCGTTGCCCGGATAAGCGTCACCCTTTAGGATGGCGACTGCTCCGGTGGGTACGCGCCGTATTTCGTCGACGTCCCTCACCAACGCCGCGTTGTTTGCGTGTGCTGGACTGGCCGCATCATAAACTGCTTGGCGATCGACGAACGCTTCCGGGACCCAATCTGTTCCGGGGCCGCGATACGTACACAACAAACGCAGTCGTAGTCTGTCGACGTGAAAGCGCTTGCATTTGTCATGGGTCACTTCGTTTAGCTGCACATGCACGCGCGACACATCGGTCAGTGAGACATACAGGGAAACCAACCGTTCGATGTCGGCTTTCAATGCGACTGGTAAATCGCTGAGCTCACGCGCGAGCTTTTGTCTCCAGGCTGGGCTCTTCGACGGACGAATGAAAAAGTCTAAGCTGGCTCCGTGCATGGCGAGATCGTCCACTGTCGGTGCTTCTCGCAGCCAGGTGCAGAGGTTCACTCGCGAGTCCAGGATCGCGACGCACGCCTCTTTGCTGTGAACCTCGATCTGCTCCAGGTGAACGTCATTCGTTGCGCGTGCGGCTGATATCACGGATAGTTCTCTCCATTGTTGCACACAAGGCATGTTCCTATTGCAATTGGTATGTGATAATTCAGTGCGCGTCAAAGTGCAGGCAGGTTTATAGGCATCTCATTGTGCAATAGTTGAATGTTTGTGCTGGTCCAGCTGGTGAGCTCAAGCATGCTGATCCTCAATCTTCTGGCTCTGATTGCAGGTCCGGCTCTTGCCCACGTGCTGCGTAAATCGCAGCATGCATGGAGTGCTTTTGGGGCATTCAGCGTGGTTGCCTGTCTGGGGATTCTTGTCTTTCATTCGCTGCCCCAAAGCTTCGCAACCATGGGCGTGGCCGCGTTGTTTGCCAGCGGCGCTTGGATTCTATGCCATGCGTACTCTCGAGCGTTCGGCTCTAGGATCGCCCCGAGTCGCGGGTGTGGCGCCATACCTGATCGGCGCAGGGCTCTTCGTTCATGGCGCGCTCGACGGAATGGCGATCGCTGGTGTCTTCGACCAACATGGTGGGGCCGCTTTGGTTGGGCTCGCTGTACTCCTGCACCAAGTGCCAATGTCGGCGGCCCTGTGGTTGACTGGAGCCAAGAAGCGCTCTGCGTCGTTTGCTTACGTGTTGCTTGGCTCACTGATTGTGGGAACCGCGTTGGGTTACGCGTTTAGCCCTGCTCTCGCTGCGCACTCTGGCACCGTAGGCAGTGCTTTGCTTCAGGCTCTGCTAACCGGAGGGCTTGCACACCTCGTCCTGCATTTGCCTGCGGAGTCATCGAGGGCGCAACGTGTTTCTTCTGTGTTGGGGTCAATGCTGGCTCGTCTTTGTGTGTGCAATGTGCGCACTAGCCGTTGGCCTTGGTCTGGCGATCAATTGGTTTTTGCCAGCTCACGAGACCGAGTGGATGCTGCACGACAATGAGGCGCGTCACTCTGATGTGGCTTCGTGGGTCGCCATTGGAGGTCTTGGTTTGCTCACCTTGAACGTTCTGTTTCGTCAGGGACTCACTGGCTTCTTCGGCTCGTTGCGTCCAGCCGCATCGCACAATGCGGCGGTGTGCGCCGACGCTACGTGCACCGTAGAGCATACCCCTCGTCTCATGATGACGCCGGTAGAGGCGTTGACATTGGGAAGCTTGCCGCGATTGAGAGTGTCTTCCGAGTCCATGTCACTCAAACAAGGATCCAAAAAATGAACGTCTTCGCCCCGGTACTCGTTGCCTTCCTCATGCAGGCTGAGAATCCTCATGACAAGATCAAAGCGGATCACGTCAAGATGGAAGAGCAGCACAAACAAATGGAGGAGCAACACGAAAAAATGGACGCCGACCACAAAGCCTGGGCTGAAGAGCACGACAAGGCGAAGGGAACGGAGCCTGACCCAGCGCACGATAAGTTAGAGGCGGAGCATGACAAGTTGCTCGCCGCACACAAAGACGTCATCGATGCTCACACTAAGCTGCTCGAAGAGCACGAGAAGCTAGAGAATGAGCACGAAGGCGCAGACGCTAAGAAGCTCAAAGCAGATCACGACAAGATGATGAAGGACCACAAGAAGATGGACCAAGACCATCAGAAGATGGTGAAGGAGCACAAGCGCCTCGAGACCGAGCACAAGAAGATGCTTGGCACTCACAAGAAATAGGCTTTTGTGCGCGCTTCAGGCGCAGTCGTCGCAGACGCCCTGAAGCTTCACTTGGACTGCGCGCTTGGCCACTGCTGCAGGCGCTGCAACACCCCGCGTGCGCTTGATTGAGACCTCTACAGAATCCAAACACTGAACCGTTCCACAATCGGTGCACACGAAGTGAGGATGTGCCTCGGAATCTCTCGTCGAGGATGCGGCGTCCGGGTTGCGGATCTCGAAGCGCCAAACATGGTCGCCGTGGTCACTCCTTGTGAGCAAACCGAGCTCGGCCATGTCAACGAGATTGCGATAGAGCGTTGCTTTGTCGTACTTGTTCGTACCAAGGGCATGATGCACTTCTACATGACTCATAGGTGCGCCGAGCTTCTCCAAAAGCTCTAGCACGGCAATACGCGGTATCGTGACTCGGAGGCCGGCCTTGCGGATCAACGACTTGAAGTCCATCCCTTCTTTGGGGCCCTTTTTCGACGACATATTGCAAGCATAGTGCAAGCGATGAGGGATTGCACGAGGCGATCCTTCAGCGTCATTGAATTCGGCTTCGGCACAGGCGTTTGTTGGTCGCCTTGGTGAATGCAAGGGGAATCCGCGAGCGGGCAATGTTGCTCGTTGCCCTGACCGACTGGCTTTGCGTCTCTGATCTTGTTGGCATTCTCATCGACGAGCTCGTATTCAGTGAGCGATACCTACACCTGGTGGCGCGAGGAAGGAGTCGCCTTGGCGTTCGTGGCGACATCAAAGTTCTGAAACATTTTTTTAACGCTCGACCCGAACCAATGAGTCGCTCCGTATTTGAAGGCGTCTTGGAAAGGACGCACGGACGGTAGCAAGGTCGCCAATGGCGAGGGCGCGGATGGCGGGTGGCAGTGGAAAATATTGGGGACCCGCGCAGTGGGCATCGCGATTGAGAAGAAAGGCCATTCTTGTGGCAGGAAAAGGCGAGGTGAGAAGCGGAAAGCGTGTTGCCATCCACCCTGCAGAGAAACGCAGGGAATCGCGACACTGGCATCGCGATTCCCGCGTGCGCGGGGTCAGCGCCCGAGTACCCAGACCCGCCCGTTCTCGAGTTCGACGAACGTGACGTCGCCACCGAGCTCGGCGTCACGCGCGAATGCTTCGTAGTCGAAGTAGCAGGCGAGGTTGCCGAGCATCTTTTCGAGATCATAGGCCGAATCGATGTACTCCTGAGCCCAAGACTCCTTGCTGTCATGTTCGCCCTGGTCGGCGTCGGCGATGTCGTCGCGAAGGCTCGCGAGGTCGCTCGTGCGGCCCTGCTCGAGGTACTTGTTCACCTTATCAGCGCCGTATTCGTCCACCGCCTCGCTGATGTTCATGAGATTCGCCGCGCTCTCGTATTCGCCGACTTTGACCCCCTCGTGGTCGTGAATCGCGGCCTCGTGCGACGGGTGCGTCAGGCATTCGGAAATAGCGGTCTGTAGCTCGTCGGCGCTAGCGTACTCGCCCGGCGTGATCCATTGGCCGATCAAGCGGCCGTTGTTGTACTCGTGCAAATCCGCAATGTAGATCCGAAACTCGACTTGCTCGCTGACCATCTCTTGCTCCTGTGCCGCGTGGCGGCGTTCGTTGTTCGCCATCGGCTGCTGGACGCGAGCTCCCGCCGACGGGTCAGAAACTTTGTGAGAGGAGCGCAGCGACGAACCGAGCACAGTGAGGGACCAGAAAGTTTGAACCCGGCCCCGTCGCGTAAACGCAAAGGGGCGGAAGCGGCGGGCGCGAGGAGGCGAAGCCGGCAGGACAGCGGCGGCGACAACGAATGGCGCGACGTGCACTGGTCGGTGGTCGCAGCCGTATGTGTCGCCTGCGAATCGCTGCGTTGTCGCTAGAGCAAATACCCGAGCTGAAGACGATCACTTCGCGCCGCGTCGTGCAGCTTGTGCTCGAGCTCGCGCTCCGACCAAGGCGGCACGCAGCGCGCGTTGAACTCTTCGAGGATCGGCAATGCCTCGGCGTTGGAGAGCGCGAAGCCTCGCACCAATGCGATCGCGACGCGAAACGTCGTGTCATGGCCCCGTTGCCCAGAGACCGCGGGCGGCATCGATCGCACGTATGCCCTCGCGCGCGCTACCGCCGGGCCGTGACTCGCCGAACTGCGAGGAGCCCGGGTGATGAACGGCGCGCTTCTAACCAGATGCGCGAGCAGCTCTTCCGGAAAGGGCGCAAGCGGCGCCGTGCTCAACCACTCGTATGATCGACCTGACGGATGAACGCTTGGAGGTGCGACCACGTATGCACCGGCCGCGCGGAGGTCCACGCCCGGTAGGAAGCCCACGCGAGAACGCAGGTCCGTCGCGGGGGCAGCGAAGTAGTAGTGAAAGCCGTTGCCGGTCTTTGCGGATCGCGTTGGCGCCACGGTGAGGAGCGCTGCCAAGTGTTCCGAGCCGCCCTTGTCGTCATCGACGTCGACCACGACGATCCCGCTCGTCGCGCCGGTCGGCAGGCCGATGTTGAACGCGCCCGCCGCCCACCACGCGCGGATGCGTCGCGGGTCGCTCGAGGCGCAAAGAAAGCCGCGCCGAGTCGCGGGCGTCTTGGCTCGTTCGACCACCGGGAAGATGGGCGCTCGCAGTTCGCGCGACAATGAGAGTGCGGCATGTCCGAGGTTGAAGGGCTTCATGCGGCCACCGCATATCGCGCTCGAAGCACGCTGAGCGGGGTCGGCTTGAACGTGCTGTCGAGTTGAACGAAGGCTGGCAGCTCGGTAATCCGATAGCCGCCTTCGTCGGGCGAGTTGTTCAGGTGAAAGGTGAGCCGCGCGCGGAGCGAGGTCAACGCCGCGAGATCTACGTAGTCGAGCTCGGTAGGCAATCCGAGCACAAGGGCGCGAGCTGTGCTGGCGCCGTCCCATTCGATCAAGAACCAGTGCAGCTTGGTGCCAGGAAGGCGAAGGTGCGCGTATGCGATGGCGTCCGTCGCATCCGCTTGCGTGCGCAACGCGGGAATGCATTTGGGAAGATCACTGATGCGAAACATGCTGTTCTCCGTGCCGCAATCACGGCGTTTGATTTCGCCAATCGCGAACGACGCGAATGGCGGGTGGCAGCGGAAGAAGTTTGGGGACCCACGGAGTGGGGCGGGGTGAGCGCAGCGAGGAAACTTCTTTCGCTGACGGGACCTGCCTTGAGGAGGCGCCAGCGGCGCCGGTAGGAGTGAAGCGGCGAAAGAAAACATCGCGGTCCATGACGGCAACTCCGTTCGCTCAGACCTTGCTGGCTGCCCGTTTCAAGAAATCGAGCGCACGCAAGCGGTCGGCGGCTTCACTCGGCGGAAACGCCACCTGAGTGAGTGCCCGCAATAGGTCGATCTGCGCCGCCGCCGGCGACATCTTGCGCGTCGCCACGCTGTAGTCGATCGACTCCCGCGCTAAGCGCAGAAACTCGGGCTCCGACGACGACGCCGGCTCCCGATCGATGTGGTTGCGTAGGAACGCAGCCACCTCTTTTCGGTCGCCGACGAAGAACGCTGGCACCCGCAGATCACCGTGCAAGAGTCTCTTGAGGTTCGCCGCTCGTTCGCTCGAGCAAACAGCGAAGACGATCACCGGCGAGCGAGCGTCGGAGAACTTCTGCTGATACGGCGTCTTGTTCCCGCGAACCGACGCCGTCGAGAAGACCGCGTTGTACGGACGCGCTTTCTCCTGAACGACCCGATCCAGGGTCTTGGTCGAGCGCTCGACCTCGATCAGAAAACGGTGCGCGTGGGTCGTTAACACGGCGTCGGGAACGGTCGCGCGTTCGTGAACGCGCCCGTCGACGTCTTCCTCTCGTCGCGAGATCCGCACGTCGATGTCGAAGCTCGACCAGTGAAAGGACGCGACACAGTCGCGAACGTCTTGCCACCGGCGCGCGCGCGCGGTGGCGATCGAGACGAAGAGCTCCGCGAGCTCGAGCTGGTGACGCATGGTCTCCGGTGCGACCCGCGTGCGCGCCGGTGGAAAGACTCGTTCCGGGTAACACCGCCTGAACGACTCGACGAACCCCTTGTTCGTGTGCGCGAGCACCAGCGTATCGAGCATGGCGTCGAGGTATGACGATTCGACGAGCTGCAGTGCCATCCACCTGCGTCGCACTTGTCGCATAGCCTCGGCGGTTTTCTTCGTGCCCGTGTCTTTGCCCGCGTAGAGCAGGCGCTGCATCTGCTCGTCCGTCAGCCGGCGCACGAAGAGCAGACACTCGAGCCCGAACACACTGCGTTCAGTTAGAAACTTGGCTTTCGGCGTAGGCGCTTCTTGCGTCATGCTCGCCCCCGCGCCCGCACCCGTGTCCGAGTTCTTCTTTCCCCTTCTTCTTCTTCTTCTTCTCTCCCTCCAAAATTCTTTGGACCTACTTCTGTCTGAACAGATCCCTTACTTCTGATCACTTTCACCCTCTCACTGCCCAACCATCCCTGTTGCTTCCTGCCACCCCTCCCTGGGGACCCCACCATCTGTCGTTTCGAGGGTGGGGTCCCCAGGGAAAAAGCGAAGCGAAGGGGTGGCAATTCCCCTGCATGCTGGGATGGTTGGGCAGTGAGCGCGCGTACGACGCGCGTCCTTTTCGTGTACGCGCTGTGTACGCGAGCTGTACGCGGTGCGTACGTCTGTGCGGTGCCGATCATCGCGATTCGCTCCGAGTTTGGACGGTCCCAAATCGCGACATGAACAAGGCAATGTCGGATTTCTCCTGGTCTCCGAGCGGGACTGAGGTGGTGACCGTCAAATCGAAACGGTGCGTGTCGCTTTGCACCGAGAACACTTCGCGTACTGTTTCATCGCTTCTTGTGCGTGCAATCTCGCGCAGAGCCGCACGCGTTGATGTGGCGCCGTCGCTCAACTCCTTGGCGAGCGCCGTTGCCGCTGCGAGTCCGCCAGTTGGATTGCGGTACGCAACGAGCACCGCGTTGGCCTGCTCGACGGAGAGCGCGTGTTGCTTGATCAGCGCGAGAACGCGCTTGTCGGCCATCATCATCTTCGTCAGTTTGCGAACCCACGCGGGCGACCTGCCCAATCGCTTGGCGGCTTTGACGATATCGCCACCTTCCTCGTCGACGATCACGAGCGCGCCCTGCGCGACGTCGATCGCAGGAAGATCTTCTCGTTGCGTGTTCTCGATGAGCTGCTGTGCGCGGGTGTCGGCTTCCGACAGCTCGGACGTGCCGCGGACGATGCCGCGAATGTACGACCAGCCGAGATAGCGCACGGCGGCGACGCGTCTGTGGCCGGCAAGGATCCGAAAGCGGCCGTTCTTCTGCGCGAGCAGGATGACTGGTTGAATGAGCCCCTGCGCCAGAATCGATGCGGCAAGCTCCTCGATCTTGCTCTTCGCTGAGCGAACGTTCTGCGGGTCCTCGTCGATCAATTGCAGCGTCACGTCGCGCAGGATGTCCGGCGGCGGCGCGGGCTGCGGCGGTTCGATGGGGGTCAGGGTGAGCGGGGCGGTGATTTCGGTGGGTTCTGAGCTCATCGGCGAGTTCCTCCGTGCGTTCATCGCACAATGCGGAAAGAGTACAAATAATGAAAAGTAATGACAAGTAATAAATGCAGTGATGTACGTCGGTCACTCGTTGGAGCGTGGAGCCTCTCCGGCGGTCAGATCAACGGCCCGAACATCTCGGCGCAGGCGCTGGCTGATTTCGACTTCACTCCAGCCGAAGGCGCTTGTCCGTAGGCTTCGACCTCAGTGTTCATTTTCGCCGATTTTCCGCTCATCGCCCGTTCGCCTTCACGACTTGAACGACACCCCAGCACGCAGTGTTGTCCTTCGTTGCAATTTCGTCGAGCATACGACCGGCAATGTTGCGCTTTCGGATATCGCGCAGACGCACGCTGAAGCGATCAAGAGAAAGGTTGTCGAAGTTGGTCGGGCGTGTGTCTCTCACGACCAGCACAGTCGCCGGCTCGTGGTTCAACAGACAGCTTGATGGAGTCTTCACCGGGAGTGGTGGGCGACGCTACTCACGATCAAGGTGCAACGCGGCGCCGATGGCTTTCGTTACATACGCACGTGCGTCTTCGACGCTCTCGATTGGCTCGTTCTTGTCGCTCCGTGTTCCGAGCGAACCGCTCCACACGGTCATGGGCTTCGCGACAAGTTTCGTTTCGACGTTCAATACAACTACACCCTCGACGTGCTGTTGCTTGCCGTGTTGCCGGCAAACGACCCAGAACGGAGTGAAATACCCATTGCGCGCAGTAAGCTGCCCATCGTTGTGGTTTTTCTTGGAGGACAAGGTTTTGCCACTGAAGGAGGGAATGCCGTTGCTTTCGTCCTTCGAGAGCATGAAGACCACGTCAGGGCGGCCATCCCCGCTCTCCATGCGAAGCAATTCGGCGTAGTTTCCTTGCCACTTTGGTTCGCCATCGATCTCTTTGATTGTCGCGTTCGGTAGCAAATCGTGAAGCTCGCGATGCATGTCTTCGAACGCCAACGCTGCCCCAGAAAAAACGATATCGTTCGCTTTTGTCCACTCCATCCGGATTCGAGCGGCTTCCTCTTCGCGTCGCTTTTTCTCTTGGTCTCTCTCTTGTTGTTGCTTTATGAGCTTGTCGCGAAAACTTGAAGCTAACGGATTTGGTCCGGCCGCCGTGCGAATTTCGACGCGTGCCTTCCACGCTCGAAGGTCGTCCGCGAAATCTTTCGGCGTTTTGTATCTCGTCGACGCCGGAGCGAGCCCTTTCTGAATAATGGGGTCGAGCCCCCCGAGGCTGGAATCCACAGCGGACAACGGCATGTAGGTGCGCGGGGTGGGCCGTCGCCCGGCGCACAGTTCATACGCAACCACCCCCCTGTGTCAGCCGAGTTGTCGCCTCAAGCGATCGTGCGAGAGGCAAAATCGAGGGCGACGATGGCAAAACGGTACTCAGAGGCTTTCAAGCAGAAGATGGTTGGCCGGTTGACGGGAGCAGGCG
>JBIKMD010000778.1:0-3462 GCA_044359465.1 Myxococcota bacterium | reverse complement strand
CGACTGTTGCGCAAGGCGCCGTAGCGAAAGCCTTAGTCGATTTCGATGGCGGGAAACCACTTGGTGACGTGGGCGCGGATCTCCTTGCGACGCTGACGCCAACACTTGGCGAAGCGAACGCGAAGCTCGTCGTCAAGTCGACACTTGCCAGTCTTGCAGCCGAAGGCGCACGCGCAAAGGCAACGGGAGCGACCAGTGGGTTGCCATCGCAAATTCACGTCGAAGGCAGCAACGCCCGCAAGTCACAAACCTCTGCACTCGAAAGCCTGCTGACAGACGCAGGCGTGTTCTCAAAAACAGAGATTGTGGATGCGAAACGCGCCGCCATCGACGAGATGGCGCTTGAGGATGCCAATGCCGCGATCGCGGCCGAAGGAAAAGTTCCCGATCCGAAAACGCTGATGGCGCGCATCGAAACCGCAGCGCTCGAGCTGAAAAAAGAGTTCCCCGATGCGGAGCCCAAACAAATACGCGCGCGCATTGCAGTGAAAGAGGCCGCGGACTTCATTCTTCAGCATCCGGAAAAATTCTCGAACGATGCAGCGGCAGCAGACGGCGCGCTAGAAAGTCTGGCGGTCAAAGAGTTTGGCTGCGATCCAGCTTCGGTCAAACGCGCGATCGCGGAGCGCAACCGCAGCACGGCTGAGGCAGCTCAGCCCGAGAACGCGCTTCCTCAAAGCCTTCCACCGTCGGCGGTCCCCGTGGGTACTCCCGTGGATCTGGACGCACGCATTCAGCATGCCCTCAGCGAAGCGCGCGGCCTCGAAACCGAGCACAGAAGTCCTCTGATTGAGGCCTCACGCGAACAACTAGCCATCACGGCTTTGCGTGATTTGAAGGCAACTAATCCCAAAGCCTACGATGGCTTTTGTCAGCGTCTGGAAGGCGCAAGCCCCGAGCATCGCGCCGCTCTACTTGGAATGGCTGCTGCCACTTACGAAGCCAATCGTAGTGGCGCTCCAGCCGAGCGTCAGTTCCACACGGACCTCAGCGAGGTGCCCAAGACGATTGCTCACCCCGTGGCGATCGCGCTCGTAGGCGGCAAACACACCGCGGTTTTTGAGCAGCTTCCGGGGAAACAGGGCGAAAGCAAAATTCGCATTCGTGACGAGAACGGCAGACCAAAGTGGGAGACAGTGAAGAGCGACGCAGTACGTGCTCTTTCTGGAGAGGCTATTCCTGTCGCGTGGGGAAAAGAAGGCGCGCGAGCGAATGGCTACGCGTTCGGCACCCATGACGGCACGAGTGTCATCTATAATACGAAGTCGCTGCGCTACGAAGTCGTGAGCGCAGCCAGTCTTCACCCAACGAAATTCGGGCTGACAGCCGTCGACGTTCCAAAGACCGTCAGTGAGCGCTACGAGCAAGCAAGGCGCACCGCCTCACCTGAAGATCTCAAGCAACTAGACAGCCTTCTCGATAGCGCCGTCTGTCCCACCGCCACTCACCAGCTCATCATGCTACGCGTGTATGGTCAGCGCGGCAGCCTCGCCGACTGCCAGCAGTTCAAAGAGCTGCTCAGCATCGCGTTTCCGCCAAAGGGAGACTGCAGCGCGAACGAGCTGCTCCGCATCAGCACGGCCGATGGCGTCGTTCAATATTTCCAACACAGCTGCACGATGACCGTCGGACAATATCAACGCGCGCAAGCGAGCCCACTCGAAGCGCTCAAGCTGATCGCGCTCGGACGTGAAGGGCTCGTCGCCGAACAGAGCGCGCTGCTCAGAGACGTCGAATCGACACAGCAGCCGCGCCAAGCAGCACCAGTGCTTCAAGTCCCAGGAAAGGGGTCGAGTCGCACGCTGCAGGCGCCGCCAAGCAACGCCACGAGCTCGTCGGTCGAGAGCTCCACCGGAGCGAGTCCAGATGACGCGGTCAATGTTGCCAACCGCAGCCTCGCAAGTCTGGTCGGCGCGCCAGGCTACAAGGCTGTTGATGGCACTCCAGTGAAGCTCCTCAAGGGCATACACGCTGTCATGGAGAACGGCGGACCACCAGAAGGTGTGCAGGTGTTTGTCGACGGACGCGGCGGCAGGCACGCGCTTCTGCTGGTGGAAGTGCGGAGCACGCGCGACTCGAGCGGCAAGCTCAACATGGAGACTTCGGAGCTCGTTTTCCGCGACCCCATGGGCGGCATTGTGATCGCGAGTGGCGCGGATCTGCAGAAAAAAGGGTCGGCAGTCGGACAGCTCCAAGGCCTCATGGTGCGCAGCGACGCGCTGCCTGAGAGTGTCACATCACCGGTAACGGGCGTTCGGAACATCGGCAATAGTGCGGACAAGCATGACACGCTCCCTCCCGTTTCAAGCGGCATGCGAGAAGTAGTTGCTGACCGTTCGACGAAAGCACCACGCGAACCAGACTACGCTTGGACCTCGAAAGACATGAGTGCAACCGCACGCGTGGCCAAAGACGGCACGCTGAAGCTGGTGTTCAAGGGGGCGATGTCCACCGCCGACCGCATGGCGTTCGTCGACCGCGCCATTGGAACACTCGGGTGCAAGAGCATCGACCTCGACGCAGTCAAAGCTCAAATCGAAGAAGCGCCGTACTACGAAGGACTCGAGTCTCTATTCGAAGTCAAACTCGTTACTGAGAAGAAAACACTCGCAGTCGGGTCGGACGCCATTCGCTCCCAAGTCGCGGACATCGTCCGAAGACAGCAAGCAGAAGCGATCCGTGCGACCGCGGAGAATCCCGCAGAAAACAAGTTCAACGGCAAATGTGCCACAGAGCCATCGAGCTTGCAGAACCGCCTGGCGGAGCAAGGCATCTACATTCCTGTGCACAACAATGCGCACGCCGATCATCGCTTCAATACTGACGGTGGCAACCCTCCGCGTCTAGTTATCGATCCCACGTTCGGCCAGTTCTTCAACGGCCCTACCCTGACACTGAAGGATGGCACCTCGCAGTTCGAGCCATTCGTTGGAACCTACAACGAGATGAGCGCGCGCTTCACCGAGATCATTGCTGCGAAACAGCCCTGTGTGCTGAAGCACCTCAGCTACCTTGTTGGCCCGAAAGATCCCAAGTTTCCCAATCGAATGTTCGATGCGATGCCTACGGATTCAGCTGGCATCAAGAAGTTCGTCGAGCTGTACATCAAAGAAAACTGGGGGCTTCTTCCCCCAGATGCCAAGACACCAAATGACCTGCGCTTCGAGGCAACGTACGTAAAGCCCTACAGCAAGGTCAACGTGGACGCGCCTGATGGCTACATCTATCCGGTTGCCACTCAGACGGATGCCCCAGCGCCGGCGCCCCTGCAATCACCAAAAGCTATGCCGCCTGAGACAGCTTCGGGGGTTGCGGAAGCTCCGGCCACTATTCGTCTTGGTGACCAAGCGATTCGGCCTCAAACCAAACCGCACGCCTTCAAGTTGAACGAAGACGTACGCTGGAACGAGTACAAGGCGAAGTACCCACAGGCAGACCCGGCGAAACTGCGCGAAATGTTCG
>JBIKMD010000775.1:0-3466 GCA_044359465.1 Myxococcota bacterium | reverse complement strand
TTCGCTTTCAAGCAATTGCTCCGGAATGGCCCCACAATGGATGGCGACGAAAGGACCGCTTTTGCGCGGCGAACGTTCGTGGATCAGCTTGGCTACGAGCTCTTTGCCGGTGCCACTTTCACCGAGAAGCAGAACCGTACTTTTGTAGGTGGCCATCTTGCCCACCAGCCTCAGCACATCGCGCATCTGCTGCGAGCCGGAAACAATGCCGCCCGCCTGCAGATGCAGCTCATCGCGCAGGCGCACGTTTTCGCGTTCCAGCGCCAAATGCTGTGTTTGCAGGCGCAGCCATTCCTGAGCGAGCCGCAGTTTGTGGGCGACTTCGTCGGGTTTGAAAGGCTTCGAAATGTAGTCGCGCGCGCCGAGCTTCAAACATTCGACGGCGACGTCTTGGTCGACATAGGCGGACATCATGACAGCGGCGACAGGCAGCCCTTTTTCGCGAATTTGTTCGAGCAACCAGCGGCCATCGTGCTGGGGCATCCGGCTGTTCAACGCACCGCCTTCAGAGGTCCCTTGCTTTCGCATTGAGTGGCCGCGCTCGATCCTGCCGCGTTTCTCGGCTTTCGATGCGATGTCGCACCTGCACTTGCGCGTCGAGTCCGGCATCGATTGGCTAGGTGTGGGCAGCTACGTCGCCGCGGGTGACGACAAGGTGGAGCTGGCGCGGGTGCTCGACGCGGTGCGTGAAGGTTCGCGCTATCTAGACCTCGGCGATGGCCACTTTCTGCGCATCTCAGCGGCGCTGCGAGAGCAGCTCGCCGGCCTGGAAGCAGCGCGGCAGCTGCGTCAACGTGGTGGCACGGAGCTTGGTGTTGCGCTCGCGCTCGAGCAGCTCGAGGCGCTCGGCGCGGACATCGACTACGGGCAAGAGATGCGCGCACTGATCGACAAGCTGCGTTCGGCACGCGTTAAGAAGGCCACCATCCCGCGCGCATTGAAGGCCGATCTGCGCCCGTATCAGAAAGAGGGTTTCGCCTGGCTTTCGACGCTCGCGGCGTGGGGCATCGGCGGCGTGCTCGCGGACGACATGGGTCTTGGCAAAACCGTGCAGATGCTGGCGCTGCTGCTCACGAGAAAACCGAAGGGGCAGGCGCTCGTCGTCGCGCCCACCAGCGTGTGTGCCAACTGGCTGCAAGAGATCTCACGCTTCGCGCCCAACCTTGAGGCGTGCGAGATCACGGACCCCAGCAGCCTTACGGCTGACGTCGTCATCGCTTCGTATGGTTGGCTCGCGCGCAACCAAGAGCGCCTGAAGGATCGTCGCTTCGCGACCGCGGTTTTCGATGAAGCACAGGCGCTCAAGAACCCGACGGCGCAGCGAACCCTTGCTGCGCGTGAGGTGACGGCAGAGCTCAAGCTGGCGCTCAGCGGCACACCCATCGAAAATCGTCTGAGCGAGCTGTGGAGCCTATTTCGCGTGGTGGCACCCGGGCTTCTCGGCTCCGAAGAAACGTTTCGCACACGCTTTGCGCTGCCAATCGAGCAGCGCCAGGACGTGTTCGCGAGGCAAGCGCTCGGCAGCATCATTTCGCCGTTCATCTTGCGCCGCAAGAAGGAGGTCGTTGCGCGCGACCTTCCAGAAAAAACGATCATCGATCAACGCGTTGAGCTGTCCGAGGGCGAGATGACGCTCTATGACACGCTCCGGATTGCGAAGATCGAAGCGATGCGCTCGGATCGCAACCCACTCACGGCGCAACAACAACGGATTCGTTTGCTGGCGGCGCTCACCGAGTTGCGTCTGGCGGCGAATCACCCTCGCTTTGCCCTCAATGGAACGAAGCTTGCGAGCAGTAAATTAGAAGCGCTCTTGCGCCTGGTGGAAGGTTTTCGCGAGAACGGGCATCGCGCGCTCGTCTTCTCTCAGTTTCCCTCGTTCCTCTCAGACGTCACGGCGGCGCTCACGAAGGCCGGCGTTTCTTTCCAGTACCTCGACGGCGCCACGCCCAAAGCGGAACGGCAAACGCGCATCGCAGCGTTCGAGGCCGGGCACGGCGAGGTGTTCGTCCTATCGCTGCTCGCCGGCGGCACAGGCATCAATCTGACGAGCGCGAGCTACGTCGTTATTCTCGATCCGTGGTGGAATCCGGCGGTGGAAGATCAGGCCATCGGTCGCTCGCATCGCATTGGTCAGGCGTCTCCGGTGACGGTGTATCGCTTGTTCAGCCAAGGCACGATCGAGGAAAAGATCATTGCCATGCAGGTAGGTAAACGAGCGCTCGCCGAAGCGGTGCTAGAGAACGCCTCGTCGGCGCCGAAGTCAGTGAGTGCAGACCAGCTCTTGCAGCTGCTGACGTCGCAGTGAGCTTAGGCCGGTGAAGCCGCGCCGATTGCGGTTTCCGTTTACCTCGGGCGCCGCGGCGACGCCCAGACAACTCAGCCGTTAACGCCAGTAGCGCTGTCGACCGTTCTCAAAAACGGACCTTTTGCCCGAAGGCTCCGATAACCACCCGACGATGTCACCCAAGTCGAAAGCCATGCTTTTCAGCTTCCTGTCCATTGGCCTAACCGCTGCACTGGACCAGGTGCACCACACAGTCCTCTTGATGTTCATCCCAGGCATCCTGGCACTCGTTTTTGCGATTGCCGAGCGGTCTCGCGTTCGCGACGTCCTCGGACTCTCGCACGGGCGCCGACGTGGCTGGGCCTTGGCTGGCGCTTTGCCGATAGCGGTGGCTGTCCTCACCGTCGCATTCGGATTGGCGTCTTCGCAGATCACACCAAACCCAGCGTTCGTGGTTCGACCGGGCTCGTGGATTTTCAGTCTGCTGGTGCAATCAGCGCTGGCATTTGGAGAAGAACTTGGTTGGCGCGGGTATCTGCACACGCAGACTCGTTCGATGCGCCACGGCCCGTTATGGGTCGGCTTGGTGTGGGCTGGATGGCACATGCCATGGATGCTGAAGGAGGCGACTCATGCCTATTCAGTTCCTCTCTTCATCCTTTCCGTTGTCATCGTCGCTTTTGGCTTGGCTTGGATTCGAGAAGTTGGGCAAAGCGTGATCCCGTGCGCGTTTTTTCACGGCTTCTGGAACTGCCTCCGTGGGAATGTGCTTTTTGGCAAAAAGGAATCGTCAACGCCAGTGGCGTTCATTTCAACTGACCTCGCCTTGACCGACCTCGAAGGCGTGCTTGGAGTCGTGTCGAGTGTGCTGATAATGGGCGTACTGGTTCGCCAATGGTACGCCACTAGAGTTCGACGCGATGTTCGCGGTCTACCCTGCGAATGACGACTGAGAACAACGCCACAAGCCTCGGCTCTGGAGCAGCGAGGAACCGGCCACTCACCACTCCCAGGTCATGATAGTAGGGTTCCTCGACATAGGGCGAGCGAAAAGAGCGTAAGATGTCCGAACGTACGATTTGCGCATTGAGCGGTTCAAGCACGGCGCAACGTGAGACCTTGGGCACAAGATTTTTCGTGTGTTTGGGCTGAAATCGACGATTTTGCTGCGTCAGCGAG
>JBIKMD010001037.1:0-2683 GCA_044359465.1 Myxococcota bacterium | reverse complement strand
TATCCCTCCTTCTCGAGTCGCTTGATCGTCTCCTTCAGATCCTTCTTGGGATCCCCATGAATCATGTGCGCCATGTACTCGATTTGCGAATCGAAGCGTTTGAGCGCCGCTAGCGCTGGCGCTTTTAGCTCTGGGTGCTTGCTCACAATCTCGCGAATCGTCTGAATCGCGCTGCTCGCGTGCCGACGATTTTTGGCCAGCACGAGCAGGCCATCAATCGTTGCCACCGTTGGGGCACTATGGCGGCGCGCGAGATAGATCAGCTCGAAGATGCCGTACGCCGCATCACGGCGCTGCGCTCTCTGAAGAAAGAGATCCGCTAACGGTGGATCGATCGGTCCGCTGTTGCCCACCGTGTGTTCCAACACCGATTTGAACGTATTGTAAGTCCCTTGGTCATAGAGTTTCGCTTTTTCAATGTAGCGCCATGCGGCCGCAGCTCTGCGCTCCTTGGGAATTTTGCGCATGAGATCCGCGCAGTAGCCGCGCTTGTTCTCCGTTAGCGCTTGGCTCAGCAAGCAGCGCGTGGTTGCAAGCTCCAAGTTCGGAAGCGAATTTTCGCTTTGCAAAAGGTCGGCAATCGCGCTTGCCGCTTGGTCGGGGGTGGCGTCCGACGCCATGACCTCAGTCCAAGTTGCGAGTGCTTCTTTACGTGAAAAACCAACAAAGCTTTTTGATACGTTGGCGATGGCCGTCACGACTTCGGAGTCGACGTCATGACGCATGGCGTGCAGTAGAAAGCGCTGCGTTTCAACGCGCGTCCGAGCCACTGGGGCAAGTGCCGCTACGCAAGACGCGCGCAGCTTTGGCAAGGGATCGCGCAGCACACAGAGCTCAATTGCCATGCGCGCAGCCGGCTGATCGAAGGCGTGCTCCTTGAGCTCGGAGAAGCCCTTCCAACGAACGTGATCCTCATTTCGCACGGTGATCAGCTCTTTGATCGCGCCTTGTGGGGCGTTGATGGTTGGCATTTCAATCTCGCCCCAATCGAGCGGCAGCGGTTCCCCTTCGAGTGGCGCTTGCACGGAGCTCTCGCGGAGATGCGGCTCTAGCGTCGTGTGCATGCGCCGCGCTGCGCGTTCCACCAAGTCCGAAATGATCTTCTGCATCTGCTGCGGCGTTTTGTCTTCCACTTCTGCTGTGTCGATGACGTAGACGCTCGGTGTGTCCGTGCGCTTTTGCGGCGAGAAGGTGAGATAAACGCTGAACTTTCCAGCGTCTTCAATGAAGCGGCCTTCTATCTGCAACGAGAAGTCCGCTTCGGCTAGCTCCGAGTACTTGCCCTTGGTTAGGCGCATGATTCCTTTTTGTGTGAGCGGTGCCAGGGCTTTGGCTTCGAGCAAGCGTTCGGTGTCCGCTTGGTCGATGGGCTGCCATGAGCGAGGCTCCACTTTGACGACGTATTTGACGTCTGGCGACGCGGCCAGCGCGAAAGCGGCAACGAGCGCTATCATCGCTTGTCTCCTTTAGCTGCGCGCTTCTGCAGCTCCTCTAGATCGTGCTTGGAGATGTTCTTGTGGTACTGCTCGGTGGCCAGCATCTCGGCGATGCCTTCGACTATGAGTGGGCGCAGCTTTTCGGACTCTTCAACGAAGCGTCGCAGCCCGCTCATCGCTTCGCGCGCGCCGCCGGTTTGAATCACCTCGAGAAAACGTTTGGTCAGCTTTTCGTTTGGTTCGGCATGTGACGCGAGAAGACTCAAGCTCGAGGAGGATAGGGTGCGTTCGTAGCGGCGCCACAAGATATCCTCGAGACCAGGCGGAAAGCGGGACGCTTCTTCGAGCAAGGCTTCGACTGCGCGCTGCCAATCGGCGCCTATGGAGCCTTCACTCGCACCGGCACCTTCTAAATAACGTGGGGAGTCCGCATTGAGCTCATTTAGGAGCGGCCACAGAATCGCGTACCGACGTTCATAAGATAGTGGCTTCAAAAGGCCGATGCATTGGCTCTTGCCACGTTCGTACTTTGGCCGCTTGCCAGCCGCAACGAAGCACCTCGCGATAGCCAGATCCAGATTGGGGACGTCACCAAGCTCGCCAAAGGGACCGTACACTTGCGCGTTCGCTGCGCGTTCGACCCACGCGGCAATTGCGTCGGCTTGCGAGAGATTGACGAAGTACAGCATCTGTTCGCTGGCTTCTTGAACGATCTTCGATTCAGCATCTTTTCGAAACACTTCGATCACCACGCGCTGCGTAGGTAGCGATTCGCGCGAAAGGGGGCGCAGCGCGACGAGGCAACCGAGCCGGGTGTCTTTGTCCGTGTGTTTCAGTGCGCACGCTTCGAGCGCGTTGCGCGGCGCTGCTTTGGACAGCGCCAGCGAGGTTAGCTCCCGAAGCGCTGCGCTGCGAACGGCGTAATCTTTTGCATACAGCTCCTCGGCGCTGCGCAGCGATTTCGTAGGCGGCGTCGTCACGTCAGCCCACTTCCACGGCAGCGCAGGAAGTTCGCCGCTGAGCTGCGGCGTTGGAGCCGACTTGTTCCCAACGCGCGCGATCGCTTGCGAAAGTCCAGTCCACAAATCTGCTGCCGCTGTTCGCGCGGATTGTTCGATGCGCTCGAGCATTTTGCCTTTCGGTAAATCCGAGAGTGATTGCGTGTGCGAGGTACGCAAGCTGCCAATGTCACTGCCCGCGCGGGGTTCGAAGCTGAGGTACACCGAATGGGTCTCTGCTTCGGAAAG
>JBIKMD010000080.1:0-9313 GCA_044359465.1 Myxococcota bacterium | reverse complement strand
GCATGCGGCCGCTCACGCGTAGCAAGTATGCCGGAGGGTTCTCCTTCGATTCTTTCTCTGAGATCTTCACTAGCTTGATGCCGCCGGACTTCGACAGCGCTTCGAGCGCGGTTTGTCCTAGCGTGCGTTCGACATCATCTGGCGCAATCGGTTGCCACGTCGTTGGCTCTTCTCTGACGATGTAATGCACCTCGAGCGGCGGTGCGGCGAGCAGGCATGCGGCGAGTGTTGTTCCAAAAAAAAACATGCATTGAGATCTAGCCGGAACGCGGCAGGCTCACGAGAAGTATTCAATGTAAGTCATTCAGTATAAATAATTGAATAGATTATCTTGAAACGAATTCGTTTCGGTGGAATACATTGGAGAGAACGGGGGGGCTTCGCAAACGCATGAGCGGCAAAAGCGAAAAAAGCGAAGCCACAGACTTCACCGCCGAGGAGCTCGATGAGCTCCAAAAGAAATACAAAGATGGAATCACTAGCGCAGACCTCATCGCGCTTCTCGACAGCAAAGGCTTTCGTTTTAGTGAGTCGACGCTGCGCAAGTACGTGCAGCTCGGGTTGCTGCCGCGCTCACGCCGTATTGGTCGCAAAGGATTGCGCCGTGGATCGATCGGTATTTATCCGCCGAACATCATCCACCACATTCTCAACATCAAGCGCGGTCTCAAAGACAACCGTACGCTCGATGAAATTGGCTACCGCGCGACGGTGCTCGCGGAGCTCGAGACGCTGTCGAGCGCCTTTAGCAAGCTGACGAGCGGAATGAAGGCCCTTTTGCAACACGAAAAAGATCCGAAGTCAGGGGAAAAGATGGAAGCGCAGTTGAAGCTCGCCGAGCAAGACTTCGAGCGCCTCCATAAACGTTTATCGAGCGCGATTCACCACGCGCAGGGTGGGGATCGCGAATGAAACGCACAGCCGAACACTTGGAAGGAGACGCATCGATGCCAGATAAAAAAGGAGCCGAGCGAAAATCACTCCCCATCATCGACAACAACGAGGACGATGATCGGCTCGACTCCGGTACGACGACCAAAGGTCGTCGGCGGTCGAAGACGATGTCCCGTCGTGAGATGATGCGCGAGCAACGCCGCATGATGTCGCGCGGCGAGATCTTGGAGAAGATCGACTACGATCGTCCCAAGAATCGCATTCAGTGCAAGGACGGTCCGCGTCCTTGTCTGTATGTCTCGTGCAAGCACAATTTGTTCTTGGACGTGAACATGATGACTGGGTCCATCAAGTTCAACTTCCCAGACAAAGACATCTACGAGCTCAAAGAGACTTGCGCGCTGGATGTGGCGGAACGCGGCGGCATCACCCTCGAAGAAGTGGGTGAGATTCTCAACCTGACGCGTGAACGTGTGCGCCAGCTCGAAATGAGCGCGCTCGAGAAGATTCGCGCGGCTGGTGAAGACGTCGGTCTTGTTGCTTTCGAAGGTTGGGACCCAGACCGCTCCGATCCAGGCGAATAAGCAGGCGTTAAGAGACAGGCGTCTCACGCTTCGCAGGCGTTCCTGCTGAACGCGTCCCGATGGTTGTGCGCTGCAGGCAGAAGATGCTCACGGCAAAGATCCCGCTGATGAGCCACACTTGCTGATGCGCCGTCGGATGCAATGCGTACGCGAGCACACGCGAAGCGAGTGCGCCAGGCGTCGTTATGACGTTCCAGCTATTCCAGCGATCATAGCGCCCCAAATAAATCCCGAACCCGCACGCTGCACACAGCATGATCTCAATCGGCAAACGCAAGCGTTCGTGCGTCATCTGCGCCGCAACCTTGAGCACACGCTCGAGGCTCATGGCGCCGCAGACGATTCCGGTGGCGGCTGTGCTCATCAGCATGGTGATGTCGAGCCAGTGCGGCGCTGTATCCGGGATGCGCAGATGAATGAACTCAGTCACCAAATACGGGGCATTCGGAAAGAACAGTAGCCAGGGCACGAGGCCCGCCGCCGCCAGCCACTTGTGCTTGCGCTTCCACAACGCAGCCACGCCGCAGGACAGCACGAGGGGAACAAAGGCGAGGAAAAGATCCCAGAAGAGCCATTGGTAGCGCGGCGACCGGCTCCATTCGAGACGTGACCAGACCAGCGAGAGACTCCATGCCGTGAGCCAAAAGAGCGAATGCATGCGACTAGCATGCGTGATGGTTGTGCAAATCGCTTGCAGCCTAAGTGCAATTAAGGCGAACTGAGCTACGCATGCTCACGCTCCACGTAGTCTCCACCGGCGCGCACTACGACGTCCCTAGTGACGGCGGCCGGGTAGAATGCTCACTCGGTAGAGAAAACAGCAGCATCGTCCTGGAGCACGCCAGCATCTCGCGCTCGCATGCGCGCATTGTGTGCGAGCAGGGTGTTTGGACGATCGAAGATCTCGGCTCCAAACACGGAACCTATCTGAACGGTAAGCGTGTGAGCACGCCCCAAGTGCTCATGAGTGGCGCCTCGCTTAGACTTGGCCTCTTCGAGTTGCGTGTTGAGATCGCCGGGATGGCTCAGCCGCAGGACCACTTACAAACGCGTGAGCTCGATCCTGAGGCGCTGCTGCCTTCGGCACGACCTCCTCTGTCCTCTGACGCGCTAAGCGCGCTGCTCTTTGAGGCGCAGACCTCGCTGTATCCGCTTCAAGACCAAGTGTCGCTTTGCCGGGCTGCACTTTGTCTCATCATGACGCATGTGCCAGCGACTCGCGCTACGGCGCAGATGCTGAGCGGCGAGTCCTGTGAGCCCGTGGCGACGATTGATCACCTGGCGCGCGATCTTCCCGCGTTCGCGCTCTCGTCGAGCATTCGCCAAAAGGTGATTGCTGAGCGGAAGGTGTTGTGGATTCAGGACCGTGCTCGCAGTGCGCTCGCGGCGCAGCAGAGTCTCGTGCTGGCGGGTATCACCTCGACCATTGCTGCTCCTATTTTCGAAGGCAAAAACGTCTTCGGACTCCTGTATGTCGATGTGGTTGATGGTGACCATTCGCTCTCAGAAGGGGACTCCGCGATGGTCACGATTGTTGCCTCTCTGCTTGGCATCGCGCTCGGCTGTGGCCGGGTGGTCGAAGCGCTCACACGCGAAGTGGAAGCGCTCAAGGCGCTGCGCCGCTGAAGTTTTGCGTGGTCATCCCGACTCACCTGGGCATTTGAAACCCAGGGTGGGGCGTGGCGCTGCGTCTGCCAAAACGCGAGAAATGTTGAGCTTACGCCTCTGACCGTGCTGGCACGCGACGTGAAGAACGCTTGAGCATGCTCGGCTCCTCACTGTCTCGTTGGCTTACGCTCTCCGTTGTTCTCGCGACTGTCTCGGCGCGTTCAGCGGACGCGTGTTCGCAGGCCAGCGCACGCGTTGAAGACGATGCGCCGCTCTTTCTTGCACGGGCCTCGAGTGCGCATAGCTACGTCGACCCCAAGCTCGGTGTGGTGATGACAGAGTATACCGCAGTCACTGTCGAGTGTCTCACGGACGAGTGCCCGCCGACCACGACGGTTGTGGTCGTTGGCGGCGAGGTGGGTGACCTCGTCACGCGTGTTGCTGGCGTCTCCTACGGGGTTCCCAGCACCAACCAACTTTTTGTCTTTCGCAGTGGCAAGCTTGGCCGCGCGCATCCTTTTGATGCCCGTCGTCTTACTCCGTCACTGCGTAGTCGGCTCGATCGCTCGCCCCATGTAGCGAAGATCGCCTCTCTCTATTTTCAAGGAAGTATCCAATGAAAACGATTCTTTGCATCGATGACGAAGCTGCCATCCTGACTGCATTGCAACGCGAGCTTTCATCCCAATGCCGCGTGCTAGTCGCAAACGGCCCGGCGCAGGCGCTTGCAGTTCTAGCAAAAGAACCGGTGGACTTGGTGGTGAGTGATTTTCGTATGCCAGGCATGGACGGGCTTCAGCTCCTCCACCTGCTCAGAAAGACCTATCCCAAGGTAGTACGCATCGTACTGACCGCGAACGAGCTCGACCCTGCGTCGACCGAGGTCGCGGAAGCGGAGGCGTTTCGCTTCTTGGCCAAACCCTGGAACCGTCGAGATCTGCACGAGACCGTACGGCGGGCTCTCGACCTGACGACATCTAGCCCAGAGCGCGAGCTCGAAGAAGAACATCCTGGGATCTTCTCTGTTCCGAAAACCGAATCCGGCTTCATCACGCTGGATCCGAACGAAGACCAAGACCCAAGTGTGTTCAGCGCCATCATGTGTGATTGATTCCGCGTTCTAATGCGGGTTCGAATGCCCAAAAATGCGCTCCGGGTTCGGCCGATGCTGTGACGGCTCCGCGCGTGGGACAGATGAGCTCCACGTGGGTTGCGTGTAGACCGAGCCGGGTCGCATCTCCACTCCCACCGTAGATTCCATCTCCGCGCAGCGGAAACCCGATGCTCGCCATGTGCACACGAATTTGGTGCCTGCGTCCCCCTACAATGGACACGGCGATGAGCGCGCTTGCGTTCGCGCGCGCCAGCGTTGTGAAGGTTGTGGTCGCCTCTTGCGGTTTGCCGCGAAAGGCGTTGCTGACGACCACCATTCGCTTGTCGTCACTTGGGTGGTGCGCGATGGCGGTCGTGATCATGCCGTGATCGGCGACGCGCGCATCGACGATGGCCCAATACGTTCGCTTCAATCTGCCATTGTCTCGGTCTGCTTGTAGTCTCGACAGCGCAGCGGCCGTCCTAGCGATGACACAGGCGCCAGAGGTTCCAACGTCGAGCCGATGCACGAGGCCATCGTCCACTAGCGCCCTGTCTTCGGGCCAAAACGTCGAGAGCAGTCGTTTGGTATAGGCGCTGAATGCGAGCACGTCGCCAAAGAACAAAGGCGTCGAACCGAGGCCGGCGGGCTTGCGAATGACCGCCCAATCGTCGCCGCGATCGAGCAAGCGTAGATCCGCTTCTTTTTGGGCAAGCGTTTCGCGCTCGGCAGCGGAGCGAGTCTCGAGCACACTAGGATCTACTTCGACGCTCGCACCCGGCATCAGCCGTGTACCTTTTTTGGTGCATCGTCGCCCGTCCACTTTGACGCCGCCTGCCGCAATGAGCACCTCGGCTTCATTTCGGCTGAGTCCTGGTACAGAGGCTGCGACAAAACGGTCGAGGCGTTCTTCAGTGGTGACGCGTGTCATGGCGCGACGAACGCTTTGATGCCGCTCGCAATGCCGGAGGCGAGCGCTTGTTGGTATTTGGGGTCGACGAGCCGCGCGCGCTCGCGTGGATTCGAGAGGTAGCCCACCTCGATGAGCATGGATGGCATGTCCGAGGCGAGGAGGAGGAGGAGCAGATCTTTGCGCACGCCGTTCGACCGCACTTCTGGATCGACGGCGCGCGCCTGGCGCAAGATGCCGTCGTGTACGAGCGAAGCGAGGGTGGCCCCGCGCTCGGCGTGGCGGCGCGTTTTGAGATCTTTGACAATCACTGAGACGTCGCTGGCCGCCGCGCTCGCGAGCTCGCCAACGCGGCGAACGTAGCGCTGCTTGCGCGTATCGAGCGAGTACGCTTCGATCCCGTGCATGACTTCGGCAACGCTTCCGTTGATGTGAACGCTGACAAGCGCTTGGCAGGCCGCTTTGTTGGCAATGCGCGCGCGGTCAACCAGGCTCAGCTCACGATCGTCTTCGCGGGTGAGTAAGATCTCGTACCCGGGAAGCAGCGGTTTCAGACTCTCGCGCACGCGTTTGGCTAGCTGCAGCGCCAGGTTCTTTTCTTTGAGCTCGAGCGCGGTCGTGCCGTCATCACGCGCACCGCCATGACCCGCGTCGATCGCGATGCACGGAGTTGCTGCCATGAGCGCCATGAACAAGAACAAGGCCAAAGACTCGCATGCCTGGCGGAGTGGATGCAATCAGCAGTCCTGCCTGTGCCGTCGTCGACGCTGTGCTGTCGACAGTTGCCAGCGTTTCGGCTAGCCCGCGCCTCGTATGACACAGCTCGGACACCTTCCCATGACGCTTGCGGAGCTCGCTCAGCTCGCTACCGCACCCTCTCGCGTTTCGCTGCACGAAGAAGCGCTCGTTCGCCTCCATAAGGGGCGCGCCGTTGTGGACAAAATCGCCGCAGGCGACAAGGCGGCCTATGGCATCAACACGGGGTTTGGTGCGCTAGCCGAAGTGCGCATCGACAACAGCAAGCTCAAAGAGCTGCAACGCCGCCTACTGCTCTCGCACGCCGCCGGCGTTGGTGCGCCCCTCTCGTCCGCTGAAACGCGCGCGCTCATCTTGCTCCGTGCGCTCGTGCTTGCCACCGGCACTGCGGGGATTCGTGCGATCGTCGCCGAGCGTTTGGTTGAGCTCTACAATCGCGACATTCTTCCAGTCGTGCCGGAAAAAGGCTCGGTGGGCGCAAGTGGTGATTTGGCGCCGCTTGCCCACTTGGCGCTCGCACTCATTGGCGAAGGCGAAGTGTTCTACAAAGGCGCCCGGATGCCTTCCAAACAAGCGCTTGCTGCCGAAGGTTTGTCACCGATCGAGCTCGGACCCAAAGAGGGCCTGGCGCTGGTCAACGGCACCCAAGCCATGAGTGCCGTCGGCGGCTTGGCGTTGCAGGAGGCCATGCATTTAGCGGACTGGGCCGACGCGATTGGTGCCATGTCGCTCGAAGGGATGATGGGTTCGCACAAGCCCTTCGACGATCGGATTGCGCGTGCGCGTCCACATCCGGGCCACTTGCACTCGGCGGCTCGTTTGCGTTCGCTGCTCGCTGGATCGGAAATCAATGTCGCGCACCTCAATTGCTCCAGGGTGCAGGATGCATATTCGTTCCGTTGCATGCCACAAGTGCACGGCGCGAGCCGCGACACCTTCACGCATGCGCGCGGCGTGCTCGAGATAGAGATGAACGCCGCGACGGACAACCCGCTCGTCTTTGCTGACGACGGCGAAGTCATTTCGGGCGGTAACTTTCATGGCCAACCGGTGGCGCTCGTTCTCGATTTTGCCGCCATCGCGGCGGCCGAGCTCGCGAGTATTTCCGAGCGTCGCGTCGAGCAGATGCTCAACCCATCGCTCAGCGGGCTGCCGGCGTTTCTCACGCAGCATCCCGGTGAGAACTCGGGCTTCATGATGGCGCAAGTCACGCAAGCGAGCTTGGTCAACGAGAACAAAGTGTTCTCGCATCCGGCAAGCACGGATTCGATCCCGGGTTCCGCGAGCCGCGAAGATCACGTGTCCATGGGCATGACGAGCGCGCGTAAGCTCCGCGAAATCGTCAAGAACGTGCGTTATGTGCTTGGTATCGAGTTGCTTGCTGCGGCGCAGGCGATCGATTTACGTCGCCCCTTGAAGACCAGCCCCAAGCTGGAAGCGCTGCATGCCCGCGTGCGTCAGGTGGTTCCAAAGCTCGAGGACGACCGTTACCTGGCGCCAGACATCGAAGCGATGTTTGTGTTGCTCGCGCAAGCGGCACCTGTCGCCTAGCGTCAGAAAAGCAAGCTGGACTTCACTCCGCCAGCAAGCAAAATAGCTAGCGTGGCCGAGGACGCAAAACGCTCGTTCGTCAACGCGGCGTTCACGACCTACGTGAGCAGCCGCTGTTTCACTCAGAAATCCATTCACGATATTTTCCAGGATCAGCGACGGTTTCTTTGGTTCGCCACGCAGGACGGTGTGGTGCGTTTTGATGGCACAGATTGGGTCAAGCGCTCCGTGCGTGATGGCCTCAGTCATCCTCACGTACGCCGCATTGCGCAGCGCGCAGACGGGATGCTCCTCTTTGCGACGGCGGGAGGCGGCGTCGCTTGTTTTGATCAAACAATGCGCCAGGGGCATGGCGGATGGACACGAATCGCCAAGGAACACGGCCTCGCTAGCGACGACATTGGTGCGCTGCTCGTCGAGCCGGAGCTCGAGTGGTTCGGGACGAGCGGCGGTTTGTGTCTGCGCAAAGCGGGCGCCTTTCGCACGCTCACTGTGGACGATGGTTTGCCCGCAAACGAGGTGCTGGCACTGCGCCGGGATAAGAGCGGTGTCCTGTGGGTTGGCACCTCTGGCGGCGTTGTTTGTTTGGACGAGCAGCTGAAGCCTGCGAAGACATTTGGTCTCAAAGAAGGACTCGCGCATTTGCGCGTGACCTGTTTGTGCGAAGACAGCGGTGGTCGCATGTGGCTCGGCACGGCTGGCGGCGGGGTGAGCCGTGTAGACGAACGGGGTGCGCTCAAGACCTTTGGGCCCGCCGACGGACTCGCAAACAAACAGATCACCTGCGCACACGCAGATGCAGAAGGTGATGTGTGGTTCGGAACGTGGGGCAGCGGGGCGGCGGTTGCCAAACAGCGTGCCTTTGGTGGGCGCGTGGTGTTTTCGACCATCGACAGCAAAGACGGCCTAGGCAACAACAACGTCCGCTGCATCTACACGGATAACGTGGGGCGCACCTGGCTGGGAACAGGAGGCGCAGGCGCTACATGCATCACGCCGGCAGGCCGCGGCCGCGCCAAAGCGTTTCGCAGCCTGACCGAGCGTGACGGCCTTGCGCGCAATATGGTGGCGAGCATTGCGCAGGACACCCGCGGGCGCATGTGGTTTGGAACCTTTGCGGGTGGTGTCTCGTGTTTCGATCCTAACGCCGTAGGCATTGCGTGGCGCAACTACACGACTCGCGATGGGCTAGCCCATGACACAGTGCGCGCGACAATCGTCGATACCAATGGGAACCTTTGGTTCGGAACCACGGGCGGCGGCGTCAATTGTTTCAATCCTACGAGTGGTCAATGGCGCACATTCAGCACCTCTCAGGGTTTAGGTTCGGACATCGTTCGCTGCGTGTTGCAAACGAGCGACGGCAAAATCTGGATAGGTACTGACGGCGGGGGGCTGTGTTGCATCAGCTCGGAGTCGCTGACAGTGCTCGCGAACTACCGCGCGGACGAGGCCGGGCTTGTGTCGGATCACGTGTACGCACTGCTAGAAGCAGGCGATACGTTGTGGATTGGAACACACGGCGGGGGACTCCAGAGCCTGCACCGCCCCTCGAACACCTGGACGCGCTACCCTGGCCTTAGGTCCAGCTACGTCATGTGTCTGGCACGTGACCCAAGCGGCCGCATTTGGTGCGGAACGAACGGTGGCGGCCTAGCAGTGCTGGGTGGTGATGACTTCGAGCACTACGATCGCTCACACGGTCTACCGCATGACGTGATCTATGCATTGCTCTTTGATCCAAACGGCGTGCTCTACGGCTCTAGTATCAGCGGTGTCTTCCGCTTGACCTTCCACGAGGGCGCACCGACGATTGTGGTGTTCGACACCACGGATGGTCTGGCTGACGATGAATGCAACGCTGCTGCTGGACTGAAAGACCGCTCGGGGCGTTTGTGGTTCGGTACGATTGGCGGC
>JBIKMD010000776.1:0-3466 GCA_044359465.1 Myxococcota bacterium | reverse complement strand
ACCGCACCCAAGGGGCGTTTGTTGTTCTCTGGCAGCGTGACGGGTTCCGGTTTGGCGCCGGCTTTCCCATACTTGTACAGCGCTGTGGGTCCCATGGTCGCCACATAGAGGCCACTGCCGGTGAGCGCGATCGCCGTCACGATGCCCTTTTGCGCCTCGCCCCACTCGGTCTTTTTTCCATCGGCGTCGACAACCACAATTCGCCCACTCGGCACGAAGGCAAGCGCGACCTTGCCATCATACGCAGCAGACGCGGCAATACGGCCGTCTTTCTCTTCGAACACACGCTTCACCGGTGGTGACAATTCAATTTGCCCATTCGCCGTGAGTGCCGTGTTTTTCGCGTCACCATCTAAAAAGTTCGCGAAGCCCTCATACGAATGAAAGCGCGTTTGTTCGGCGAACGCAGTCGACGCAAACAAAGACAAAACACAGATCGAGATCTTTTTCATGGAGAGTGATTCCTAATGTCGGCTGTTGCGCACGCGCAGCGGCAAGCGGGCTTCGCCGTACACCATGGCTGGGAGCGATTTTTTGATTTCTACGAGGAGGCTCGCGGCGCTGCGTTGGCTGCGTGCGTCGGCATCACGAGGTGTCACTTGCGCGGCAAAAGACAACGGCACGTCGGTCAGTAGCACTTCGCCAATGCGCACGCTGCTACCCTTGCCAACGAGCTGAACATAAAGTGGTCCGTCGGTGCGAATGGCCTTGAGCGCGTCGACCAAGGATTGCTGGCCCTGCGGACGCAAGAAACCAAAGTTACGAAACTCGTTTTGATTGGCTTCATTGGCGCCGCCCACCATGATCTCGTAGTCTCCAGGTTCGATCGAGTCCGGCAGTTGCACTTCAACGGAGGTTCTTCGCTCGACGGCATCATCGGGCTTCATCCCAAGCTCGAGCGTCACCTTTTCGCCGGGTTTGTAGCTCGGGCGGTCACTGCTACCCCACTCAATATGCAAGCGGCGTACGTCGCGTTCGAGCACCGCGTTCACTTTCACCGACTTCACCATGGGTGCGCCGTAGTCGTTACGCCACAGGATATCGAAAGGTCGAGACACACTGAGCGCCGCGAGCAGGGGCAACATCGGGTCGCGCTCCATCGCGAGCAACGAGCTCAGTTTGTAAACCGTGCCATTGGTGAGCTCTAGCTCCCCTGAAATCTCTACGGTTCCTGCCACGCCGGCGTCGGTCCGTCGCATCATGGCGTTTGCGAGCACCATTTGAATCAGCTCGGGTGTCATTCGCGGATCACGCGCGACTTCGAATTTGTAACTGCTTTTTCTGTTCTCGGGTTTGGTTTCGAGTGTGACGCTCACCGGAATCATGGACGGCTTGAGACCCGTTTCACCCGCGATGGCGGTCAGACGGTCTTGCGTGAAGGTCCCAACCTCTGGTCCGATCTCGGCCATTTTGAACGAGCGTTGGAGTGAAGCAATGATGGTAATGATCTTGGCGTTCGTCATGGGAATCGACGACGCACCAACGCCCAAGAATGGATGTCCGAAGGCGAGCACCTTGTTGCCGTCGACGCTCGTGATGGTGCCCGTAGCAGCAATCGACAAGTCGCCACGCACGAGCTGCGCAGCCACCGCGCCACCCGCTTCCAGTTTTTTGGGCGCCGCGGACGATACACTGGCAGTGCCACCGGGCGCCGCTACATAACCGGCCTTCTCGAATTTGGGCATGAAGTGCGCGAGCACGGCCGGGTCGACACCGCTGATGCTCATGGGCGATGCAATGGGTAGCATCTGGTCTGCTTGATATCCCGCGAGCGCGTCTTTGGGCAGCGTGAAGGGATCGATCGGCGGAAGATCTCGGACCTCACGCATGGATTCGATGGGCGTAATGCCGCAGATGCCTTCTTTCATGAACGCGCCCATGGCGTATCCAAGTGCACCTAGCAGCTTGCCTTCAACATAGATCGGGCTTCCGCTCATGCCTGCGACAACACCTGCGAGCTGCAGCTTGGGATCGGTGATCTTGGCGATGACGAGATCTTTTTGCGGGCCAAGAAAATTGTGCAAGGTGCCGAGCAAAACCAAGTCGAACTTCTCGACCTCATCGCCGACGAACACTGTCAGTCCGTACGCTTTTTGACCGGCTTTGACGTCGTTCGGCGAATAGACACCCGGGTCCTCAGCAACTGCGACTCCAGGCGAGCCCGCCGCCACCAACCCGAGGACAAAAAGCGCAGATGCAATCACAACGGATAGGCCTCTTTCTCGATCACTGTTTCAGACAGCAAGCGACGTAGATTCACAACTGACGCATCGTAAGGAAGACCGAGCTTGCCGAGCGATGCGAGGCGGGCCGCACGATCGGCGCCCTCACTGACTTCCACCAACACCTGCCGAGCGCCGTCCATCACGCGGCTTCGCGCCTGCGCAAGGAAAAGCTGAGTGGCAGCTTTCGCCCACGCCGCAAGCGGATGCCCCGCTTTTTCCATTTGTGTCGCGCGTGTCACGGCTGAGTCCATGCCGAATACATCGATACACAGGTCGGCAATGAGTGCGAGAATCTCTTGCTCCTTCTCGAGGTCTTGCATGTAGCGCATGGCGGCTTGCTGGAGCACAAAAATGGTCACGCGCTTGAGGCTTTCGGTCACGGCGCGCTCGTGCCCCATGTAACCAGACGCATCCGGCTGCGTCAGCGTGCCGCTCTCCAGCTCGGCTTGCAGCAGCGAGAAGTGATCCATCAGCAGAATCTTCCCTTGCATGGCGCGTTTGAGGAACGTCCCTGGGATCAACATCCGGTTGACCTCGTTTGTTCCCTCGAAAATGCGATTAATGCGGGAATCGCGATAGCAGCGTTCCACAGCGTATTCTTCGCTGTATCCGTAGCCGCCGTGAATTTGCACGCCCTGGTCCGTGACAAAACCATTCACTTCCGAACCGTACACTTTGAGAATCGACGACTCGATGTTGAACTCCTCGAGTGCAGCGAAGCGCTTCTTGTCAAAGTCGGGATCGTTTTTGTCGATGGCTTCGTGCGCATGATCGAGCAGGCCGCAGGTGCGGTAGCCCATGGACTCCGTCACGAAGATACGTGACGCCATCTCGCCGAGCTTCTCTTTGATCAATCCAAACTGGGTAATGGGTTGACCAAACGCCTTGCGACTCTTTGCGTAGGCAACGGAAATACCGAGCACGTGTTTGGACGCGCCATTGCTACCAACACCAAGCTTCAAGCGGCCGTGGTTCAAGATATTGAAGGCAATCTTGTGACCCTTCCCCACTTCGCCGAGCACGTTCTCTTTGGGCACGAGCGCATCTTCGAAGGTCAGCGCGCAGGTGGAGCTGCCGCGAATCCCGAGCTTGTGCTCTTCGGACCCGATCAAGAACCCAGGCGTGTTACGCTCGACAATGAACCCCGTGAACTTGCCAGCATCGGTCGCCGTCGCCTCTTGCGACTCGAAGACTTTGGCGAACACAATGAACACGTCGGCAAAGCCCGCATTCGTGATCAA
>JBIKMD010000774.1:0-3467 GCA_044359465.1 Myxococcota bacterium | reverse complement strand
AACCAACTGTCTTCCGATCCAATACGAAGACTCGATACTCTCTTCCGAATGGAAAACCCTCGGCGCTCGTTCTGCTCGCTCGCAGCTGCACCAACTTGCGGACAACGACACGGCCACGTGAACGGTTATCCAAAGCGAGCAATTGCTCCGTGAGCGTGCGTAGCTCGCTCTCGCTCTCTGCGACGCAGGCTTTCCATCCTTTGGCCTTGCGTGATTGCACGGCGCCTTTCACAAAAACGGGGGTTCCAAGCTTGGCTATGGCGCCAGCGCACTGATCAACGGAAGAAATGATCAGGCTGTCAGGCGTGAGCTCGCCAAGGCGCGGATAGGCGCGATCGAACTCCTGCGCAGTCAAGTGCTCGTCTGGTGAGTTGACGAGGACAATCCTCCTTCGAAGCGCGGCGTCGTAGATTTCGCGATAACGATCTGGCGAAGGGATGAAGCCAATCCAAACACCACGCACTTCTGCTGCTTGCTCTGGGACGTGCCAGAGCGCGCCCTCTGCGTGCTCGCATCGCGAGAAGTCGGGAGGGATGGTGTAGATGCGTGCGCCGGCGATGCGAGCGGCTTCGGTCATCGCAGCGATGTCTCGCGAGCTAGCGGACTGCTCGAGTTGTTCCGGCGCCTCAGCGAGGACAATCAATGGAGAGGAGCCCATCGGAGCTACGCGTCCTACTCTTTAGACTTCATGTCGATCGATCCGGTCTTCGGATCCAAACACACATAAACCATCTCGGTGAGGGTAGGGCGTTCCCAGTCCAAATTGGGGCGTTCAATCCAAAAACAAATCAGACCATCGTCGCGCGCGGGATCATATTTCGTCTCTGGCATGGAGAGCCCCGTTTTGTCCGCGTCACGCAGGCGTTCTTTGGCGCGCTCTTTCTCGTCGTCTGCCTTCTTTTGCTTGGCATCACCTTCGAGCTCTGCCCAGTGCTGAAGGTACCACGCCATGATCATCTCTTCGGCGTCGCCCTTACCGCGGGGCATGTCTTCCCAATCGGCGTCGAGGAGGTCACTCTTGCGACGTGACGCCGCCTTCGCCCAGTGTTGCAGGTCTTTCTTCAAGATCGGGCGCTCGCCGGTGAGCGCCTTGGCGAAGCCGCTGTAGCCTTGGCGCACGCTCGCAAACACTTCCGCGAACTGCTCTTTCGGCAAGTTGTTCACGCTCGCCAAATGCGCCTGCGTGACGATGCTCGCGCGTTGCAACGCTGGAAGATGTTGTGGACGCAGCGCTTGTTCTCCATGGCGACCAGGGCCAATCGTCAGCATTTCTGCACGAGCGACGTGCACTGTGAGCTGGCCTCGTGAGAGACCCAGTTTTTGTGCAAGCTCCTGACGCCCTTCGGGCGTGGCGGCCATGCGCATCAACGCGCTTGGATCCCGCACGCCCATTTCTTTGAACGCCATGGCGAGTTGTTTGCCAAAACCCGCGCTCATGATGTCGAGCTTCTGTTTGTTGTTTAGACCGCCAAAAGGATCGCCCACACGCGTTGGCGAGCGGAGGCCGACGAGTGCTTCCTCACGCCGCGGAATTTCCTGCGCGAGAAGCTCGTTCGGTTGCTGTCCTTCGCGCACGCCGTCTTTGCTGCCGGGAAGGGTGTCTTTGAGCCCCTGGGTGTTCGTCGAGGCTTGGACAAAGCTGTTCCAATTCTTGGCAACCGGCGAGCTGTCTTGCGCTTGCAGCAAACCCGCGCGGGCATCTTCTGGCCGCTGAGCGAGCTTAATCGCATCGAACTTCTCGAGCGTGCCGTTGTTGTCGAGCTTTTGAAACTGCTTGAGCAGTTTGTTGATTTCGTCCGGCGTGATGGGCTGCGAGAGCTGCGGCTGCACAAAGCCCGGAACCTGCTGCAGGACCTTGACCAGTTCAGAACCCAGAATGTCTCGGAGCTGACCGGTGGTGGCGGTGAAATCGACTTGGAGCAGCTGGGCCGAGAAGGCCTTACTGTCCACCTGCATCTGCTTCAGCAGCTTGAGAATGTCGTCAATATCGACGGTGGCCGTAGCTTTTCCGGACCCTGCGCGCGCCTCGTTGCGCGCGCGATCCATGTCGAGCATGACCCGTTGCTGAATGTCGCCGCCGTCGATTTTACTCATGTCCTACCTGAGTATACACGCACCTTCGCCGCTTGGTTTAGAACAATGCGTAGACGAAGGGTGCGACGTAACTGAGGCCGCCTGTGAGGGCCAAAAGGAGGCTGGCGAGCACCAAGACCAGCATGAGCGGAATGAGCAGTAGCTTTTGACGCGCTGCGAAGTGCCGAAACAACTGTCCAATCGAAACCAAACGCCCCTTCACCTAAGTTTCCGCCTTCTTCGTCACGAGCAGATCCTCAACGAGCATGGTTTGAATAGGATGCGCCAAAAGGAAGTGTAGCGCATCTGCCGCGCCTGCGACGATTGGCTCGCCTTTGCCGTTGAGAGAGGTGTTGAGAACGATGGGTGACCCGGTTCGCTGTTTGACTGCGCTGAGCACGCTGCCAAAGGGCGAGCCTTCGCGCACGGTTTGCAAGCGGGCCGTGCCATCCACGTGGGTGACTGCGGCCAGCGATGCAGGATCCTTCACCCGAGCAACCGTCACCATGAACGGAGCCAAAAGCTCCGCGTAAGCCCCAAAGTAGTCAGATGCAGCCGTCTGCAAAATGGCTGGTGCAAACGGACGAAAAGGCTCACGTCGTTTGATCACTTTGTTGATGCGGTCTTTGACGTCTGCGGGCGTTGGAAGTGCAAGCAGCGACCGATGACCGAGTGCCCGCGGGCCCCATTCGAAGCGGCCCTCGAGGAAGCCGATCACTTCGCCGCGTGCGAGCAGCGTGGCTGCCGCCTCTCCAGGATCGCCCACTCGCGAGGTGTTCAAGCCGAGCGAGGTTGCGAGCGTCCGTACCTCTTGCACATCGATGTTTTCACCAAGGCCCGCGCTTGTCATGGGCGGAGGACGTTTGCCATCTCTCTCAATGGCTCCAAGCAGTGCGGCCCCAAGTGCGCCGCCCGCATCGCCAGCAGCCGGTTGAACGAAGAGCGGGCCAGTGAGCTTACTGTTGGCGACGGCGTTGAGTGCCACGCCGCCAGCGAGACACAAAGCGTCGCACCCAGTGAGGCGGCGCGCCCGTGCTGCGAGCGCAGTGATTGCGTCTTCTGTCACCGCCTGAAGCGTCGCAGCTACATTCGCGTAGTGCTGGTCCGCTGGCTGCGTTAGGTCCCATGGCTTTCCGAGTGATCGACGCGCGCCGAGCAAGGTCTCGAGCGCAGGCCCAAAGCCTAGCTCAGTGTCGGTGTGCGAATCGAAGTAGCTGAGGCCGAGCGTAAAGGTTCCGTCCGGCGTGAGCTGAAGTAGCTTTTCGAACTCGCTGCGCAGCGACGGTTTCCCAAACGCGCTGAGGCCCATGACTTTGTATTCGCCCTCGTTCAGCTCGAAGCCGAGGAAGGCGGTGATCGCTGCATACAAGAGGCCGAGCGAATGCGGAAACGCA
>JBIKMD010000773.1:0-3468 GCA_044359465.1 Myxococcota bacterium | reverse complement strand
ACCGGCAATACCGGCGGCTTCGGCTTTCTTCAGGGTCTCGCCAGCCTCGTCCTTGGTCGCCGCGATCTCGCTGAGCAGTGACTGGATGCGACTCTTCCACGGCTCACCATCGAGCGACGCTAGAACCAACATTCCAAGCAGAAACTTGCTGGTGAAGCGGCGCTGAGACAAATACGGCGCCACTTCCGTTCGCCACGCATCTGTCATCGACGCGAGCTTTCCGCGTTCGAGTGTAGTGGCATCCAAAAGCTGCTTGCCAAGCGCGCGCCGAACGTCTTTATGCGTTTCGGCGAACGAAAAGAGCGCTCTAGCGAGCTCCTCGCGGCTGCGACTCGTGACATCCACCCGGTGGCCTTTGGCAATCCGGCGGATCTCCGCTTCAAGGAGCGGGCGATCGATCGAGTGTGCAACGTGGAACACCACCACGTCCAAGCTGGCGTGCCCGAGCAACACACGCGGGTCGAGCGCTTTGCTCAAGAAACGCGACCTTTCTGAATCTCTGCCTTCACCCTCTCTCGGTACACGCCGAAAAGCGCCCGGGTCAAAGTTCCGTCACCGCTTAGGCGGCGGCCACCAAGATGGGTGACGTGCGTAAGCCCAGCAATCGAGGAAGTGACGAATGCTTCATCGCAATCGAGAACGTCTGGCACTCGAAGCACACTCTCGTGCATGGTGAGCCCGAGCTTCTTACTCAAAGCAAAGAGAAGATTGCGCGTGGTGCCTTCAAGGATGGTTCCATCGGCTGGCGGCGTCAGAATGGTCCGTCCGGTCACTATCGCCAGGTTGCCTACGCTCGTTTCGTAGACGCGCTCATTCCCTGCGCAAAACAAGACATCACCGCAGCCTTTGGGCATGTGCGCGAGCGAGGCGCCTGCAAAAGCGTAGTTTCCGTGTTTTGCAGCAAACAGGCCGATCATGCGTGGCGCGTCGACCAGGGCCAACTTAACTCCGGTGGGCTCGGCTGGCGGCGTGATGGGGTGCAGCGAAGCGTAGACGCGAGGTGTTGCAGGTCGAGTGAGACCGCGCCCCTCGCCGCGGCTGATCGTCACACGCAAGAGGCCATGCTCGAATTTTGGGGCGGACGCGACCGCCTCATCCACCTCACGCAGCAAGCGCGTGCTTTCCGGAAAGCCTAAAAGGCGAAGCGAACGCGTGAGGCGCCTTTTGTGGTCACGCCAAAAGAGCGGCACACCCTCTTCCATCCGCAGCGTCTCGAAAACAGTGTAGCCATAAAGCACCGCACGGTCCTCGAGCGACAAACGCACGCGAGCAAATGGTTTCCACTTTCCATCAAATGCCCGAGCACTCATGCGCCACCCGCTGCGTCCAGCATTTGCCCCACGGCTCGTTCGACTGAGGCCGCATCGATGCCGGCAAAATAGTCGATATTCTTACCGCGAAAGCTGTGCTGACCGGCGTACTGCGCATCTCGCAGCACCGCCGCCTGAGCAAACGCTGGGCCGTACAACTCCGGCGCCGAAGGTCCAAAAATGCACGTCATTGGCACGCCGAACATATCCGCGGCGTGTAGTGGCGCACTGTCCGCGCAGACTAAACCGGACGCTTGTTTAATCAGCGCAAACATCGCCTCCAGTTTCAGGTCCACGCTGACCGGGATGTTCAAACGTTTTGCGAGCCCCTCGAGCCAGCCTCGTTCGTTCGGCCCACCGAGCAAGACCACTGGCAACGTGATGGCTTTCACAGCCGCTTCGATCAAACGATCAGGCACGGCGCGCCGCGGCCAACGCGAGCCTGGCGCAATGACAATGTAGCGCTCGTCACTCATGACCCCCCGCGCTTCAATGCTGGCTGCCGCGCCTATCGCCGGCGCACAAGGCTTCAGCGTGGGTGTTCTACCATCTTGCGTGAGAGCACTGAGGAGCTGCCCGTGTTGCACGACGACATTCGCCTTGGCATCACACGCAACACGCATGTCGAAAGGCAACGGACTCAGCTCGCGCCAATGGTTGCGTACAATGCCGTGGCGCGCCCCGGTGGCCACTTTCCACACCGCGCTGCGTAGCAGGTTCTGAAAGTCGATCACCAAGTCGTAACGCTCGGAACGCAACCGACTCCAAGTAGAAGCAAAGGTCTTCAAACGGAAGCGCTTGAGCTCCCGCGTGATCTCGTCGCGCGGCACCACGATCACGTCATTGAGCGCAGGAAGCCCTTGCACCACCGGAGCTGCGCCACGCTCCACCAAATGATGGATGACGGCATTCGGAAGGAGCCGGCGAAGCGCGGCAATCGCCGGCAAGGTAGTGAGCACATCACCGACCGCGCCGAGTCGAATGGTCAGCACTCTTTGAGGCGCGAGCGTCACCCTAGGGCACCCGTGAGCTCGGCGATCAGATCGTCCGCGTCTTCAATGCCAATCGAGAGACGCACGAGTTTGTCAACGACGCCTAGACGCACACGTTCAGCCGCAGGCACGGAGCGGTGAGAGCTCAGCGCTGGAAGTGTGATCGTCGTAGACACGCCGCCCAAGGTGGTAACGATGGGAATCGTCGCAAGCGCAGCAACGAACGCCCCTACTTCGCCTCGTAGCACAATTGACACCACGGCACCGCCGCGCCCCGACAGCTGCCCGTCCGGGTAGTACACTCGTTCGACACCCTCGTGCGCACGCATCGCTCGAGCGATTTTCTCCGCGTTGTCACATTGGCGTTCCATGCGCAGGGCGAGCGTTTTCAGACCGCGCAGCAACAAGAACGAGGCAAAAGGGTCGAGCGTGGCGCCAAGCAGAATCGCTTGCTGGAAAATAGGCTTCATCACCGCGGTACTGCCAAGGACCACTCCCGCAATGACATCCGAGTGTCCGCCCAAATACTTGGACGCCGAGTGCATGACGATATCAGCGCCTAGAGCCAGCGGGCGGCACAAGATGGGTGACGCAAAGGTATTGTCGACGAACAACTTGGCGCCGTGTGCATGCGCCACGCGCGCGAGCATGGGAATGTCCGCCACGACGAGCGTTGGGTTGCTCAGCGTCTCGGCGACCAGCAACTTGGTTTCTGAACGAAACGCTTTTGCCACCGCGGACGCATCCGTAGTGTCGACGAAAGTCACTGAGACAGAAAACCCAGCAAAGAGTTTGGCGAGCGAAGCGTAACTGACGCCGTAAATTTGCTCGGCACAGACGACGTGGTCGCCTGCCTGCACATGGCCGGCAATCACCGCGTTGAAGGCAGCCATTCCCGAACCAAACCCGAGCGCGCGTTCGGCGCCCTCTAAAGCGCACATATCGTGCTCGAAAGCCGACGTCGTTGGGTTCGAGACGCGGGTATACACGTGTGTGTGGAGCGCCCCCGAGCTGGTTGCCTCGAGCGTCTCGAGCGCGTCGATCTCGAAGGCCGAAGATTGAACAATGGGCACACTGGCCGGCCGAGTGCCTGCGAATTCCGCGTCGCGCTCGTGCCCGGCTCGCGCGCAGAGCGTGGCGAGTTTTTTCACTCCGCGCCGTATCGC
>JBIKMD010000771.1:0-3474 GCA_044359465.1 Myxococcota bacterium | reverse complement strand
CACTGTAGCGGCCGCAGTCGTGGTCATCGTGCTCGATCGCAGGGTGACAGATACGAAGTCGCTGGGACAATAGGCTTTCCGGCAAAGGCGCCGCGACCGAAACTGGCATTGGCTACGTGACGACCATGAACGCGATCGATCGCACCGGCATCGACTTGTCAGACGCTGCGCTCGCGCAGTTGCTCAAGGTCGACTACCACGAATGGGGCGAGGCGATTGGCAGCCAAGAAGAGTTCTTCTCCAAGTTTGGCGATCGTTTGCCGCACGAGATGAAAGACGAGCACAACGCGCTGCGCGCCCGCGTCACGAGCGCACCTGACTACAACGTCGATCACTAGTCCCTCGCTGCGGAGCGTGGGAGCGAAGCCAGTTCCGTCCGCGATGCCTCTGCTTTCGTGGCGCAACGTTTTTCGCGATGGCGCCAACCGTCAGGAGCTGATGAGCGGCACGATTCCGCCTGGTCTTCCGTAGTGCGGAGCTACATCGGCTCCTACTTGCGAAACGAACGTGTTGTGCGTGTGTGAATAATAAAGGCACCCTGCTTCGCTCGGTGGTCGCGAGTCGACGAATATTTGTGCGCTTTGAAGCGCGCTGAGCCAAGTCTGTTTCATTGCTGGCAAGTCGGGAGCCTCGCGCAATCTGAGACGCGCAAAATCTTCCCCGCGAAAACGGCCGCGTCGGCGCAAGAGGTCGAGCAGCGTCGCGGGTGTGAATCCAGGATCTTTGCCTGCAGCAGCCCAACACACGGCGCCAAGCGCGAGCACGCTTTCGTGCACGTAAAGGATGTCGAGAAAGTCTCGCGGCTCATCGCGGCCGACGAGCGCGAGCAGCTTGTTCACAGCAAGGTCCACCGGGTGAAGGATGTAGCCCGCCGTCGCGTCTTTTTGTGCCGGCATGAACCGCCAAGCCGTGTCGTGCGCCCACTCTACCTTCGTTGCTGCGTCACCCCGTGCCACGATCGCGCGAATGAACCCTGGTTGGTTCAAGCGGATATCCAACTTGTATTGCTGCGACTCTAACAATGCTCGATCCGCAGCGAACGCGGAGGCGACTCGTTCCTCGGAGTCGTGAAAATAGTCGAGGTCGTTGCTGTAGCGAAGGGACTGGGGCTGCAGGTGCATCGCGGCGCCGCCGGCGAGATGACTATCTGGTGTACGCTGGGAGGCGAGCAGTTGCGCAACGCCTTGTTGAAACTCAGTTAGCGGCACAAGCGCGCTCCGAGCTCCCAGCCTTCGCGACCGCCGTGGGTCATCAGCTGTTTGGCCACCCACTCAACGTCGGCAAGCGTGATTCGGTACGCCGGGTCGAACGACCAGAAGCATTGCGTGTGGAAGCGCTTGAACGCTCGTCGTGCTTCGCGCACACGCACCATGTTGCGCGCATCATCATGACTCAGGATGCGTCGGCTCTTGCGACCACCTTTGCTGCCGATTTGACGCAGGTATTCCACAAGCTCCGAGCGCATGCTTTTAGCGTAAGCCGCTTATGATAAAAGTCAATTAAATACAGGGACGAAGACACAGTGTTGGGCGCTGATCGGGCGCGGCCTGACTACAACGTCGATTGGTCACTTGGCGTCGCTGCTTGATCTCTGCGGACCCCGAACGACAGACGGTCCCTTGCGTCGTTTTGGCGAACCAATTCCAAACGGCCATCGGCCACCACTCGCAGTTCGCGGTCCGAGTCTTCTACTTTGATTGAGCTGACAACCTGTAACGCCTCCGTAAAAACGATGATCTTGGCAGGGCCATAGAATGATCGAAGATAGCCGGCGTAGAGGCCTGAGCCGAGCTCAATGATTTGAGCATTGCTCGCTGCAGGCATGCGGCACCGCACCGAACCATCGGCCCGCACCACACGAATCTCGTCAGCCTTTCCTTCATCGAACAACGCATCCCCATGAGAGGTGCGAAACACGTTGCTCCCGGCGACCCCGCGATAGACGACTTTTTTCGATGTCGTGTTGTAAATTTTCAGCTTCACCCCAGTCGTGAACACGCTGGTGTCTGAGTTGAGCTGGCAGATAGCGGTGTAGCTCGGAGCGCCCTTTTTGCCTTCCAAGATGCGCTCCAATACGTTGCCGTTTTGGTCGACTTTCAAGACTGTGCGTCGGTTTCCGCTTCCGTCATCTCTTTCGACGATCCAGCCAGTGCCATCGGCCGCTGGCGCGAAAGCCCCCGCCGAAAAAACTTCAGACACGAGACGTAGGCGATCATCGAGGACGCGCCGACCGGTTAAACTACTCGCGCTGAATCCACCACCACGCATCGAGTCTATCATCCAAGAGTTGTTCCGAGGACCGGACAAATGCGTTCCATCAGCGTGGAGCCCCACTAAGCCCTTGGGTCCATTTGTGACGATGGTTCCTGTTTCGCCGAGTTTTAGGGCGTAAGGGCATCCGGTCAGTTTCCCAATTTTTTTTCTTCTTCCGCTCGGGTTGATGCGCTCTATTTGAAGCTCCTCGAAACGACTATTGGTAAGGCGGGGTACCACCAACACCGACCCATCGGCAGTCACTGCGAACGCCCGGTCTGTGGCTTTCAATTTGGGAAGTTGCATTTGATACAGTTCGCCCACCCACGGTGATTTGCGAATTGAGGGAAGAAATTCGAGCTGGAGCTGCAACTGCGCGGAGTGTAGCGACGCAGATGCCGCGCTTTGTTGGGCTGGGGCAGACAAACAGCTCGCACCAACCATCGCCGACTGCACTGGTGTCTTGGGCGTGCGGCGACACTTGGTCGGGTTGGCGCGCGGCACACTTCGACTAAAAGTTGCCACCTGATCCGCTAACTCTAATGGGGCACTCACCGACGGTCCATCGCCACTATGTTGTGCTGCAAGGGAATCGTTTGAGACGTTTGCTGAATTTAGCGACAATGGCGTGATGGTTTTCATGTTGCCGGTCTCCACTGGAGTTCTCGGCAGCAATCGTTCGCCCTCACCCTTGTCATGACCAGATAGTCACGCAGCTAACTTGCAACCGCGCTGAGCCGTCCGAATGCTCCGCTCACACGCGTCTGCGGGATCGACGCGGCCCACTGGCACCAAGACGAATCCTTCTGCGTTCCGTGGACGGCTCGATCAAGGAATCGGTTTTCAACAACGTTCGGCGGACCAGCTGACGATCACGGAGCCAACGGCGGGGTCCACTCGTTGACCTTCACGCGCAGCGCGGCCTCGTCATTCCTTGGCAACGTTGCGCTCGCCAGATTACTCCGCCACACGAGTATCGAGAGCGATGAAACTGAGCGCTGGCTATTCGTCAGTCAAAACCAGGAAAGAAAAGTTACTCAGCGTTGGTGCGCCTCCGAGCACGTTCCAGGCCGTACCTGAGAGGCAGCCCTCTTCACACGCTTGTGTGACGGTGGGTGCGTAGTGCCCGATTGGGTCTGAAGTTGACCACCCCTTTGCAACGAAGTTGACCACCCAATTGGATCGCAAGTTGACCACCCCTGTTTGGTGGTGAGTTGACCA
>JBIKMD010000772.1:0-3474 GCA_044359465.1 Myxococcota bacterium | reverse complement strand
GCGGCCCGGGAAATGCGCCGCGATACTTGCGGCATAGGACGACACGAGCCCGCTGCTATAAGGCTCTTTGTCCGGAAACTGCTGGTCAAAGAGGGAGCGATACACTTGAAACGAAATGAAGTCCCAATCGATTCCCAAGATGGGCGTGCCGAGCGCTTTGGCAACACTGTCGTCTCCATCTTCTTGGTCGTCGACCAGCATGGCCAGTGTCGTTGCGATGAAACGCAAGTTGCGATCGTGCGCGTAGCGAGCAGTGCGCTGCAGGCTCGCGCGAGCTTCTTCGAACTGCGTGAGGTCGCGCCCATTTAGAAGTGAGAGGGCTGCCGCTGCTGCGTTCTCTCCGTTATTCCTTCTCTCAGCGAGCGCTTCTACCCGCTGCCAAGAGAGCTCCAGATCGATCACGACGCCATCGAGCGTTTCGCAGTCTTCCTGTGCCCAGTCGATGAGCTTGCGCGTCCAGGCCGTGAATTGCGCCATGTTTTGCTGGTTTGCCCAGTACCCGTCCTCCTTGGCGAGCAAAGGCCACAACTTCAGTGGAACCTCGTAACGATCGGCAAGTACGCATATCTGCCGTAATTCCGCACGGCCGTGCAGCGCTTCGTTCATGGCAACGTTCAGCCCCAGCCCGTTGCGTCCTGCAAACGCGAACGCTTCTGCTTGGCGCTCAGCGGGAAGCTCTTCGAGCCACAACGAGAGTCCGTTAGTGCGGCGTGGCTCCGCGCAGGCCGTGAGCAACAGGATCAGGCAGGCGAAGCGCACTTACGCCCTGGCTCGCAGGCCGAGTACCCACATGCCGCTCGCTGCAAGCGTCGGAACCACCACGAACACCTGCAACAGGCCCGCGACGATGTTGTTGCGTGCATCACCCGCCATATCGAGACCGCGGGCGTCCAGAATCGACGCCAGCAACGTGATCGCCCAGTTGCCGTAGGCTGCAGTGAGTGTGAGTCGGGCCAGCCAGCGTTTGCCATTGTCCGTGAAGCTGCCATGTTCCAGCGTGAAGGCCACGCCAAGTAGCCAGAACGTGCCCATGAGCGCGTTGAGGTGCGAGGCGAGCACGAGCCTCGGAAACTGCAGCTTCCAGTTGAGCACCATTCCAATCGCGCGGCCATCGCTGAGGACAACGCCAGCCCACAGGCCCGTGAGCATCCCGACGAAGAACAAAAGTGCGGCGCGAAAGAGGAGATGCCGTTGCAGCTCAGTGAGGTTGGTCATTGTTCGTGCCCCATAGGAATCCCGACGAGCCGCGCGAGCAAGAACAGCCAGTACCACCAGCCCGCCGCGAGCGCGATGTAGAGCGTCATGAAGATGAACAGCTGTTTGTTGAGCGGCCCCATGACGAAGCTGCCCATTTTTTCAGACATCTCCTTGGTGACACGGGCTTTGACTTTTTCGAGCGAGACGCCGCCACCAGAACCATCGCTCATCTGTTCGGCGCGATAGGCCGACAACAAATAGGTCTCGAGCTTAGTGATGATCGTCTTTTGCGCACGGCGAATCACCCAGGCCGCAATGCCCTTGCCGGCTTCTGGGCTGAAGCCGGCTACAACTTCTTTCACTTTGGTTTCTACTTGTTGCAGCGGCAGATTGCTCACCGGGCCGCCGACGAGCTTGATCAACGTGGTCATCACACGTTCGACAACGCTGCGAACGAGGCCGAGGTCGCGCTCTAGTGCCAGTGCTGCTCTCGCAGCGCCGCGGTGCAACCCATGCACGCCGAACAATGCGGCTCCAAGAACGGGAATCGCAATGGGTATCGCGAGCAAATAGCCAAGCAGCAGTGCACCGCGATCGAGCACGAGCACCCCAATGGCGAACGAGAGTCCTACGGATAGCAAACCCACGGCGAAGCCAATAGACGCCCACAGCACACCGCGTGTCGGAACGTTTTTGACGATCGCCGCGACTGCCGCGCCTGCTGTGTCGAGGAGTGAACCCATGCGCCCCTAACATGCCGCTTTTCTGCCGCTGCGCCAGTTTGCGCGGGTCTGGCTAGAGTGCGACGACGCCCGTCTGAAACGAAAGCTCGAGGCGCGTGACCGGGACGTCCGGCGCCTCGAATACGTAGATGCCGCCTTGCGTGCTGTAACCCACGAAGACCGCTTCGCCAGTCGCTGCGAACGCGTGCAATTTGAAGTCTGTGACTTCATCGCTAGTGCGCTGCGTGGTGTCGATGCGAACGAAGTGGTCGCCGCCTACGTCGATGGTGACGCCACTGTCATGAGTGATTCGGCCGCGAGCGGGCAGCGTGATCGTAGAAACCACGGGGCCTACGAGTACGAAGTAGTCGATCACACACGCGACGGCTTCGCCCCGCGCATCTTTACCAATGAAGACGCCATAACCACCGTCGCCAAAACCCGCTTGTGACGCCACCATCTCGGGAGACGCGCTCCACAAACCATCGCGCTCGATGACTGCCTCCGCCCGCGTGGCCAGCGCGAGCCAGCCGCCATCGCAGGAGAGGGTGCCTACGTCGTGCCACGACGTGACGCTGGTTCCCGTTTTGATCACACGGAGCGCCGCGACAACAGCGTTGTCTCCAGCCCTCGCGATGCTTGCTTCAGGGGCATACGTACCTGGTACGAGTGACACACGCAGTTGCACGCGTGCGTCGCCGGGCTCGAGCAGAACGAGGTCGTTATGCAAAGTGAACGGCGCGCCTCGCTCGACGCTCAGGCGCAACGTCTCGCCATTGCCAGGCACGACGAGGTCATGTGTGAAGGCACGTTCGAAGTTGGTGTGCATCAGCATCGTCTTAGACGGATGGTGCGTGAGGTGCAAACAGCTCAAGCGCTGCCCCGCGTGCCAACCAAAGGACAAAACGTGTCCGAGAGTCTATACCTGTAACATGTCACGCCTACTTCTGGTTGCCGCTTTTGCGGGGCTCGCGAGCTGCACCGTGAACCTGACCTTGCCTGAAGACTTGTTGCTCGCCTGCGAAACTGATGGGGATTGCGGGGAAGATCGTGTGTGCGTGCTGGCATCGGGGCGCTGTGTTCCAAAGTCCGGCGCCTGCGTCGTTGCGGTCGAAGCAGACGGGTTTCGTCCCGCCGCTGACGGACTCGCATGCGTGCGTAGCGATGGCGCAGGCGGCATTTGTCTTCAGGGCGTTTGCGCGCAAGGAACGTGCGGAGATGGGATTGTGTCGGCGGGAGAAGGTTGCGACCCAGGTGTGAGCGCGTTTTCTTTTGAGGCCGACGGGTGCCGGCCGGGCTGCATCGCTGCGTCCTGCGGCGACGGAATACAAGACAGCGGCGAGCAGTGCGATCTCGGCGAGAAAAATAGTGCAGAGGCGCAGTGCACGACAGCCTGCACGCAGAATTTCTGCGGTGACGGTTTTCGCGGACTCGATGAGGAATGCGATGACGGCAACCAGGACGCTTTCGATGCGTGTTTGCCTGACTGCCGCAAGGCGGTATGCGGGGATGGGCAGATTCGCGCGGGTGTAGAGGCCTGTGATGATGGCAATGA
>JBIKMD010000770.1:0-3476 GCA_044359465.1 Myxococcota bacterium | reverse complement strand
GGTCATGATTTCCGCCCCTACAAGGCGAACACGATCACTAGACGGATTCAGCGACGCATGTTCGTTCACCACGCTCGCAGCGCTGCCGAATACCTCGAGCTCCTCGCAACCAATCCAACGGAGGTGAGCGACTTGGCGGCGGAGATGCTGATTGGCGTCACCTGCTTTTTTCGTGATCCAGCCTCGTTCCTTGCGCTCAAGACCGAGGCGCTACCGGCGCTCTTGCGTTCTTCACCGGCGCGATCTCTGCGCGTGTGGGTGCCGGGCTGCTCCACCGGAGAAGAGGCGTACTCGCTCGCCATCCTGATCGCCGAGACCCTCGAGGAGCTGAAATTGGAGCGCTCGGTGCAGATCTTCGCGACCGATCTCGACGCGAGAGCCATCGATCAGGCACGCGCGGGAAGCTACCCGCTTGGCATCACTGCCGATGTGTCTGAGGAGCGCCTCGCTCGCTACTTCGTGCTCGAGGGAAGTCACTACCGGGTCGTCAAGCAGATTCGCGAGATGGTCGTGCTTGCGGTCCAGAATGTCATTTCCGATCCGCCATTCTTGCGGGTCGACCTCGTCTCCTGTCGCAACCTGCTCATCTACCTGGAGCCCAAGTGTCAGCAGGCAGTGCTCGCGCGTTTTCACTACGCGCTAAACCCGGGTGGCGTTCTGCTTCTCGGTAGCTCCGAGACCCTCGGGGCGCTCGCCGACGGCTTTGTGCCCATAGAAAAACGAGCAAACCTGTTCCAGAAGAAAGATCTTCCGGTGCAGTTGCGCATGAACACCAGCCTTGGCCTGGCGCAAAGCGCGCGAGTCCAATCGCTGCCCTCTCACTCGGTCGGAGTGGGCAGGATTTTTGAAGAAGCGCTGGCGCGAGAGCTGGTTCCGCCGGGGGTGATCATCGACGCAGATGGCAACATCTTGCACGTCCATGGGCACACCCGCCCCTTCCTCGAGCCGGCGCCTGGTGACCCAAAGATGAATCTGTTTCGGATGGCGGTCGGCCAGCTGCGCGCCGAGCTTCCCTTGGCGGTTCGTCGCGCTGCGCTAGGCAAGAGCATCACCGAGCGAACAGGGCTGCACATCGACACCGGATCCGAAACAGTGAGCGTTGATATCCGCGTCCAGCCGCTTACAGAGCCCACGCTCGGCAACAACCTGTTCGTCGTGACGTTCGAACGTCGACCAACACCCACGCTGCCGCCGGCGCCGCTCGCCGAAACCGAGAGTGCGCGCGTCGCCGAGCTGGAGCGCGCGCTCGCGAGTGCCAAAGAAACGCTCGCTGCCACCATCGAGGAGTATGAGACCGCCAACGAAGAGCTGAAGGTCACCGTTGAAGAGCACCAGTCGATGAACGAGGAGCTGCAGTCGACAAACGAAGAGCTCGAGACCGCCAAGGAAGAACAACAATCGCTCAATGAGGAGCTCCAAACCGTCAACGCCGAGTTCATAGACAAAATCGACACCCTGTCGCAGGCGCACGACGACATGCGGACGCTGCTCGACAGCACCAAGATCGCGATGTTGTTTCTGGACGCGCAACTCAGGATCAAGCGCTTCACGCAAGACATCACGCGCATTGCCCACATCATCACCTCGGACATTGGGCGACCGATCTCGGATCTGACGGCCAAAATCGAGTACAAAACGCTCGCCGCAGACGCCCAGGAAGTGCTGCGCACGTTGATCGCAAAGGAGACCGAGGTGCGCGGGCTGGAGGGCTCCAATTTCCTGCTCCGGATCGTCCCGTACAGAACCGCGCGCAACCTCATTGACGGCGTGGCCATCACCTTCGTCGACATTACCAAGCTAACGAGCGCCGAGCGGCGCCTGTCGCTCGAGCGTGACTTCGTTGATCGCGTGGTGCGGTCGTTGCAAACGCCGGTCGTTGCGCTCGGCCCCGATCTGAAAATTCTGGTAGCGAACGCCGCCTTCCTCGCGCTCTTCCAGCTCGATGCGGAAACGGTGCAGGGGCAGATCTTTTTTCAAGTCGCGCGCGGCTTGGATACTGCCGCGCTGCACGATCTGCTCGAGAATCGCTTACCCCAGGAGGGGCGCATCGTGGGCGAAGTGAGGGAGCTGGAGCTGCCGAGTGTCGGCACTAAGAAACTTCGCTTTGATGGCGAGCGGCTCGCCGCTGATTCGAACAGTCCCGTCGCCGTCGTCCTTAGCCTGTCGCTGATCGAGTAGAAAGGTTTGAATATGACTACGCCCCCTGCGCAAACGGCCTCGTCACTAACTGCAGAGCTAAGGCGCCAAGCGGAGCAACGTGTTGACTCGCCGAGCAGAGGGAGCGCGGCGCCGCTCGACGAAGCGGACATGCTGCGGCTTCTGCACGAGCTAGACATCCACGCCGCAGAGCTGCAGATCCAGAACGAAGAGCTCATCAGAATGAGGCGAGAGAGCGAAACGCTGTTGCGCCGTTATCGTCAGTTGTTCGAGCATGCTCCCGTTGGCTACGTGAGCACCGACGCCGCAGGGCGCATCCTCGATGCGAACGCGAGCGCCGTCTCGCTGTTCGGCCGCCCGCACGCGCACATCATCGGTACCGAGCTGTCTGTCTTGGTCGACGCTGACAGCGCCCAGCAGGTGCACAGCCATCTACAGCGTGCGCGACTGACGAAAACCAAAGGAATCTGTGATGTTCAGGTGACTCAGCCAGGCGGTGCGCACCTCGCCGTGCGTCTGGAGAGTGTCGCGGTCGACGGCGCTGAAGACACCGAGGGGCTCTGTCGCACGGCGCTCATCGATGAAACCAAGCGCGCCATGGATGCCGCCACCATCGCGCAGAGCGAAACGCGCCTGCGGACCATCCTCGACACCGCGCCCGATGCCATCGTGACCATAGACAAAGAGGGCATCGTGCGTTCGTTCAACCCGGCCGCGACTCGCATCTTCGGCCACACCCAGAGCGAGATCGTCGGTCGCAGCGTGGCGCTGCTGATGCCATCACCCGGTGGCGACCCGCGCGCGTCCCTTTTTTCGCCCCAGCAAACGCCCGGCGATCGCAGGACTGGGCAACGACGCCGAGAGGTGCAGTGTCAACACAAAGACGGAACGGCATTTCCCGCTGATCTGATGCTGAGCGAACCAGATGACCAGGGCGCCGTCACCGCGATCATCCATGATATTTCCGAGCAAAAACGCCTGGCCGCCGAATACCGCCAGTCGCAGAAAATGGAAGCAGTGGGGCAGCTCGCAGCCGGCATCGCGCACGATTTCAACAACGTGCTCATGGGAATCGCCGCTTGCAGTGACATGGCTCAGAGAAAAGTGGGGCAAGATGTGTTGCCCTACCTTCGTGAGATCAAAGCGGCCGTCGCCTCAGGGACGAGCGTCGTACGTCAGCTCATGACATTCAGCGAGCTCAAACCGAACGAGCTGAGCTCTATTCCGATCGATGACGCCATACGTCGTTCGGAAGTACTATTGCGGCGAGGGGTCCCTGAGCACATCGCGATCTCGTTTGCCCTCGGCGCGGACGGTGC
>JBIKMD010000769.1:0-3479 GCA_044359465.1 Myxococcota bacterium | reverse complement strand
CGGCTTACGCCGCGAAGGCGGAGAACCAGACGGAAACCAGCGGGTGGGTCCCTGGGCACCGATGAAACCGCTGAAAGTGGTACCCTCGAACGCCGCTGGCGACATCAACGTCCGCTGCCTAGAGGGCGTAGACGCCAGCAAGATCACAACGACGCATTACAACGGTGCAGCGCTCTAACGACCTTCTCCAAGAACGAGCTTCAGCGCTTTGCTCGCGATGGGGTCCTTGATCGGCGCGCCGCGCTCCGTGGGCTCTTGCAGCAAATACAGGTGCAACGTCCACTCGCGGCCCACTTTGTGTTCATCGCTGAGCTTGATGGCTTCAGACAAAACGACGATGTCGGCATGCGGATCGATGAGCGGCAGTGTTCCACTTTGTGTTGGGTAGTACCAAACGCGGTGCAGGGCTTCATCCTCGGCGTAAGCGTATAAGTAGCTTGGTTTGTCCGTCCGACCGACGACCAGCTTCACATAAGAGCCCAAGCGACACGGCTCCGGACAATGGGCGGTGATAAACGCGCCTTCCTTCGGCACTTCGGGCCCGGCCACTTGGTCTGGTGGTTTATTGCGCCCGGGCTCGAGCTCACGAATCGCGCTTGCCAAAACGGGAAGTCCCGCGAAGAACGCGGCCACACTCGCCACTAAAAGTAACCAAGGGAACTTATTTTGCGCCGCCGCCATGGCGCGCTGCATGGTACGATGTCAGAGAAATGGCAATGCACGCGACGGTACTTTTCGACGGTGTTTGCAACCTCTGCAATGCGTCGGTGAATTTCGTCATCGACCGCGACAAACGGAGCTATTTCAAGTTTGCGCCGCTACAATCGGAGGCGGCAAAAGCACTTGGAGAAACCGTCACCGGCGACCCCGATAGCATTGTGCTGATCGAAAACGGAAAGCGTCATGACAAATCGGGCGCGGCGCTGCGTATCGCTCGACGTTTGAATGGCGCGTGGCCCCTGCTCTTCCTATTCATCATTGTGCCGCCATTCATCCGCGACAGCGTCTACCGCTACATCGCCCGCAATCGCTACAAGTGGTTTGGCAAAGCAGACGCTTGCCGCATGCCCACGCCGGAGCTCAAAGCGCGCTTCTTGGCGTGAGCACAACCGACTGACATTTTGGCAATTGAGTTCACGGGTCCTGCCCACGCGGGTCTTCAAAAAAGTGGCACGCTCACGCCAGCGTTCTAGGCTGCTGCGTCATGGACACCAAAGCTAAAAAGTCAGCGCCCGCACTGCACGATCCGCGCGCGTCACTTCCCTACCGGACGCAACGCTTCTACGAACGCGTCTCCAGCGAACGCGAGCGCGCCTTGGACGGGCTCGATGACGTGTTCACCGAAGACATTCACTTCATGAATCCCGTCGTCGACGAGATTGGCATGAAGAACTTTCGCGCACAGTGGCTCCGGGCGTTCCGTATGTACACCGTGTTTCACTTCTCGAACTTCTTCGTCACGGGAAACGACGACCGGTTCATCATGTCCTACGAAATGCGCACGAAGTTCATCATTGGGCCGGTGTTCACCATCAAACTCACTACCGAGTGTTTTGGTCGCGACGGCAAAGTGGCCACCATGCGTGACGAGTTCGACACCATGATCACCTTACTGCAACCGTTTCCGCTGCTGACCTGCGCATACAAAACGATGATGCGGGTGCTCATCGCATGAATGCCCCCCTCTCTCTCCACATCGCTCGCGACGAAGACGGCTGCTATCACCCAAGCTCCGAACAAGCGCTGGTCACGCTCGTACGCCATGCGGCAGCTCGCGGCGCACAGGTGCGGGTGCTCGGGTCTTCGCATTCGGTGTGGAAGGCTATCGTTACCGATGCATTCGCGGGTCCGCTCACGCCAGAGCATGACATGCAGATCGTGCTGGACAATTACACACAGGTCTTCGAACCAAAGGACGATCCTGATCATCCCGGCTGCAAGCTGGTAGAGGTGCAAGCGGGTTGTCACTTGGGAGCATCGCCACTTCGCCCCGTGCAAGGACGGATCGCGCCAGGGGGGGCCGCACGTAGTGACGTCTTGCGACCCTCGCCGTGGCACGATGAGAGCTGGGAGCGTAGCTTCAACTCGCAGCTCCACCATAGGTGGGGCCTGGCGCTACCGGACCTTGGCGGCATTTCCCATCAAACAGTCTCTGGGTTCATTTCGACTGGGTCGTCGGGAGGCACAACGAAATGGTCCATCAATGAAAACATCGTGCGCCTCCGCATCATTGACGGTGAAGGTAAGGTGCACGAGCTGCACCACGATCGCAAAGCAGACCGCGAATGGTTTCGCGCAGCGCTCGTTGGTCTCGGGATGTGCGGCGTCATCTCGACCATCACCTTTCGCTGCGAGCCTCGCTACGACGTCGTTGGCAGTGAGACCATCAGCGAAACGCGCAAGAGCAACCAAATCGACTTCTACCACGATCGCAAAGGCTCGGGTTTGCCCCCGCTCGATCAATTCTTGGTCGAGACCGACTATACCCGTCTCATGTGGTGGCCACAGTACGAGTTCGATCGTTTGGTAGTGTGGCAAGCGCAGCGAAGACCCTACGATCCAGACTTGCAGGTGCGCCCGTACCACGAGGTCGCCACGCTTCCCGTCCTGTCACAAATCGCGATGTCAGTGATCTATACGATTCTCGGCAACATCGAGACACCGGAACGTATCGTAGAGCAGCTTAGGCCGCTGCGCGAACGCCCGGGGATTCGTGACGAAGTGCGTGGGCTGCGCTCGCTTTTTGCAGGCCCTGCGCCGGATCCCGACTTTCCCTACGAGCCGCAACATCTGTATCCCTGGCTCACGTCGTTCATCGAGACCTTACGAGGCGAACGCCATGACCCAATCACCCTCGCGGCGGCGTGGGTTCCATTGGTCGAGCTCTTCGTCGTCGCAGGCGATGACCTGCTCGCGTTCTTCTTGAAGCTGCCACTGGTCAAACAGTTGTTCTCGCTGCTTGGCGCCATTGTGCCGAGCACCTTGCATCTCTTGCTCAATCTGTTCATTTCGACGGGACCGAATGGTGGCCCCGCCGTGCAACCGTTCGCCGATCGGTGGTTACTCGGTTTGCCCATGGACAATCAGATGGACGACCTGATTGTGCCCACTTGGTTCACCGAGCTTTGGATCCCCTTTGAGGTTGGCGACGGCGTTGTAGACGGCGCCATCGCTGCGCTACGCAAGCTCTTCGATGCTGACGGCACGGCGAGCGGCGCTTACGCGGCTACCGGTCCCTTTGCGTTCGAACTGTACGCAGGCAAGGCCGATGAGCTTGCGTACATTTCAGCGGCGAACGGCAAGAAGAACGTGTTTCGCGTCGATGTGTTTTGGTTTGCCCGCAACGCAGGCGACCCTGCGCTTGGTTTTTACAAGCAGTTTTGGCGCGTGCTGGAGCCGTTTGGTTTTCGCTGCCACTGGGGTAAGTTCATACCTCAGGACGAAGCGTCTCGGGCGACGCTGCGCAAACAATATCCGCA
>JBIKMD010000768.1:0-3485 GCA_044359465.1 Myxococcota bacterium | reverse complement strand
CATCTTGCGCACGGCGTCTGGCGGCGGGCCGACCCACTGCATGCCTTGGCCTTGCACGCGCATGGCAAAATCGGCGTTCTCAGAAATGAAGCCGTACCCAGGATGCACTGCATCGGCCTGTGTCTCTTCAGCACAAGCGAGCAACTTTTCGATTTGTAAGTAACTCTCGCGCGGGGGCGGCGGTCCTAGCCGGACCTTCTCATCCATATAATCGAGATACAGCGCTTCCGCGTCTGCATCAGAGTAAACGCCCACGGTCTTGATGCCCATGCGCCGCGCGGTTTTTGCAATGCGCAATGCAATCTCACCGCGGTTGGCGATGAGCAGCTTGGTAATCGGTTTTTTCACTGGGGTCATAGACCCGCGCGTTTCGCTTGAAAGGGCCAGCGGAGTCGAGGGGGGTCATGCACTTTGTGGTGGCAGGGCCGCGTGAATGGCCTCGAGCCATTTGTCCATGAGAGGCTGCGCCAGCGCCGGCGTATTCGGCAACAAGGGAAAGGTAGCGGCCAGAATGGGCAAGCTTAGGTGTTGTGCGTTGTCGAAAAGCTGCAGGCTGAGCGCGCGCTCCGTGCTCACATTGACGACGCAAGCGAGGAGCCGGCGAAGCCCTTCGGCAGCGTCCAGACGGCGCACCGTGAACGTCTCGCCTCGCTCGATCGCCACGAGCGCCCGTGCCGGCACATTCAAGGCCTGCGGCGGAGGAAGGCGCTCCCCCGTAAAGGGCGCGCGGAACAAATGACCGCCCACGAGGCAGCTAATTTCGTCTGACAAGAGTGACTTAAAACCACGCGCTAAGGTGCTCTTGCCCGCCCCACTGCGTCCAAAAAACGCCACACCACTTGCTTCGCTCGCTGCATGGAGCAGTAGGCCGCCGCGTGGTGCTAGCTCGATGACGAGGAGCAGCCGCAGCAAGTTCTGCAGCGAGCCAGGCGGAAAATAGTCAGGCAACGCACCCACACGCGCTTCGGCGGTGCGTCCGTTGACGCGCATGTGCAGCTCGCCGAGGCGAGTGAACACCCAGCCGTCTTCATGCCGCTCGGCGAGTGGACCGTCGGGCAGCTCGCGAGGGTCAGCTTCTTCTAGATCTACGGTCCAACCCAGACCTTTTGCTTCGAAACCTTTGAAGTGTTCTCGCGCAGCGGCGAGCACACGCTCGGAACGCGAGCGCAGATGAAACACGGTGTCAGCGAGCGAGATTGAAACCGTCACGCCGTTTGTGTGGCATGGCTCTCGTCACAACGCCACCGCAGGGGACAATCGCGGTGCGAACCTAAGCGTATGCGTAGCGCTTCGCGTTCGGGGGGCGGTTCGCGTTTTTTGGATGATCTCAGCTGGGGTATTGGCGGCGCGATCGTGTTAGCAAGCGGCCATGACACGCATCCAATTTTGCCTGGCCTTTGCCCTCGCGCTTGCCGCGTGTGCTCGCAATGGCGGTGTAGAAGAAACCCTTGGCAGCGAAATATGCGACGGCCTCGATGAATCGCATTGTTTGTTTCCCTTCCCATCGGACCACTTTCGCAAAAACGGCAAGCTGGCGTTCAGCGAGAAAGCCATGCCGCGCAACGCGGATCAGGCGCCCTTCTCACCCGAGGTGTTCAATCGGCGAGATGGTTATTCGGCCATCACGCCCATCTACTTTCGCTTGCCTGGCGCCACGCTCGAAGACGCGCCGAGCGTAGGCGATATCGCTGGCTCACTCTCACGCACTGCCAAGACTTTGATTGTCGACGCTGACACCGGTGAGCTGATTCCGCACTGGGCCGAGATCGAGCATTTTACCGAAAACAGCGGCAAAGACGTCATAGCGCTACGCCTCGCACGCAAGCTCATGTACGAAAAACGATACATCGTCGCAGTGCGGCGACTCGTGGGTGCTGAGGCGAGTCGCGGTTTTGCTGCCTTGCGAGACGGAACGCCGAGTCAAGTCGTAGGCATAGACGCGAGGCGCGAGCACTTCGATGCCAAAGTGTTTGCACCGCTGGAGCGCCTTGGCGTGAAGCGCACCGAGCTCCAGCTCGCGTTCGACTTCACCGTTGGCAGCGAAGACAATGCAACCAAGGACATGCACGCGGTAGTCGACCTTGGCCTTGCTGCGCTTCCAGCGGCGGGACCTGACTTCACCATCGATTCGGTCGAAACCTACCCTGATGGCGCCGTAGAGCACATGGTCCGCGGCACCCTGCAAGTCCCAAGCTTTCTCGAAGCGGGCGCCGGGCTGCGAAAGTTACGACGTGACGAAAACGGGCTACCGCTCGCCCTCGGCACTGAAGCGATTGCCTTCGAGCTTCAGATCCCACGCACAGCGGGCGCAGAACCCGCAGCCGTCATCCAATATGGGCACGGCTTGCTCGGCAGCAAACGCGAAGCACGCAATGGTTGGCTCGCCGACTTTGCAAGTCGAAAGAACTTTTGGATTCTCGCGATCGACATGCAAGGCATGGCCGAGGCCGATCAACTCATTTGGGCCGATACCTTTGCCACCGACATTGCCTCCTTGCCGCTACTCGCAGACAAAACGCACCAAGGCGTGCTGAACCACGTGGTGGCCACGCGCATGATGAAGACAAGCTTTGTGAATGCGCTGACGAGCACGCTCTCCCGTTCGTACGATCCGCAGCGGGTCTACTATTACGGCAATTCGCAGGGCGGCACGATGGGCGCACTCATCACCACTTTGCACCCAGATATTCAGCGCAGCGTACTTGGCGTACCAGGCTGCGCGTTTACGTTCTTGCTCTCGCGCAGCGTCGAGTTCACGCCTTTTGCGACGCTCGTTCAATCGGCCTATCCAAACGTGCTCGACTTCGTCGCACTGCTCGGTCTCGTGCAAGTAGGCTTCGACCGGATGGACCCGATTAACTACGCGCACCGTCTAGGCGAGTCCCATACGGCGCTGCTGCATGTGGCGGTCTCCGATGCACAAGTGGACAACCAGGTCTCTGAGGTTCTTGGACGCACAGTGAACGCCACCCAACGCGCACCCGTTCCTGTGTTCGGTCTTCCTGACGGCCCCATCACCGGGAACGCCTACGTGGTCTACGATTTTGGGAAGCCGCCGCGCCCTGCGACCAACGCGCCCGTCCTCAAAGAGCACGACACGCATGCACTCCTGCGTCGTCACGTTCCAGCCCAAGAGCAACTGTGGCGCTTCTTGGAATCGGGAATAGTGGACTAGCTAACTGATGCTTGTCCGGAGATTGAGTTCGCTTCGGCACCCGCCTCCCCTCAATGTGCGCGTTGATTTCGACTACCCGCCCACCCCGGCGAGCGCCTGGTCGAGGCCGAGCTGGTAGTCGTAGCCGAGTGGCCGTGGCCGGCGTCGGTCTTTGCACCGAGATCGTGTCCCAAAGTGTTACAGGGCTCTCGCGCCGGAAGAAAACTCCGCTTGCAGCACCGTCGATAGTTTTCTCATGGACACAGACATGCGATTCAACTTCCAGCAGCTCGCTGTGTATCGCTGAGCGATAGAGTTTCTTTCACTCGCC
>JBIKMD010000767.1:0-3501 GCA_044359465.1 Myxococcota bacterium | reverse complement strand
ACACAACCGTCCGGCGGCGCCGGCCTTGTGATTGCGGATCTCAACGGCGACGGCAGGCTCGACGCGGCATCGGCAGACTTCCTCACGGACCAGCTGGTCATCTCCTTTCAGAACCCGGGATTGCCGGGCACGTTCTTGTCGAACACCACCGTCGCCGTCACCGACGTGCCGATCGACGTCGACGCGGGCGATCTGGACGGCGACGGCCGTGTCGATCTGGTTACGGCGAACGAAAACACGAACGACGTGGCGGTCATGCTGCAAGATTCGTTCATCGACGGTAACTTCTCTGCTCAGCAGAAGTACGCGACCGCAACCGGGCCGCGCGCGGTGCGCATCGCGGACGTGACCGGCGACGGGCGCCTGGATCTCGTCGTCGTCGCAAACAGCGCCAACGTCGTCTCGGTGCTCGCGCAGAGTCCGTCGAGCCCGGGCACGTTCCTGCCTCGCGTCGATCTTCCGGTCGGGGCGCAACCGCTGGGGCTCGCCGTGGGCGATCTCAACGGGGACGGCGCGCCCGACATCGTGGTGAGCAATAGCGGCGCGGCGAACGTCTCGCTGCTCATGCAGAATCCGGCATCACCAGGCACGTTTTTCGCGGCGGTAACACGCGCAGTGCAAGAGAACCCGCGCGGTGTGGCGCTCGGCGATCTAGACGGCGACGGTCGCACGGACATTGTGGTCGCGAATCAACGGCTCGCCAATCTGAACACCGGAACGTTCTCCATCCTGCTCCAGAGCGCGACCGCGCCTGGCACGTTCCCCACGATCACCAACGTCTCGGCGAACAACACGACGATGGGCGTGGCGCTCGCAGACCTGAACGACGACGGCCGCCTGGACGTGGCCACCACGGGGACGGACGCGCTGCACTTATCAGTCTGGCTGCAGAGTACGGCAGCGGCCGGAGCGCTCAACCCGCGCGTCACGTACACCAGCGCAAACTCGACGACCGTCCGCGCGGTGGACTTCGATCTCGATGGCCGCATGGACCTCGTGACCATGACCGGCGCTACGCTTCGCGTGTACTCGGGCCAGTGAGCCGCATTCCGTAGGCGCCGTCTCGCGTCGTCAGCTCGCATCAGAAAAAATTCGTGATCTGGTTCAGCGCCACAATGTTTGGTGCCAGGGTGCTCGGGTCGTTTCGGTATCACCGGGCTCGTTCCATACGAACATGGGCCACCACGAGAAAGATCAGTGACGAGGACGGGACACAGCACCTACCTCGCGCCAGTAGTAACTAGCTTCGACTTACGATTTCGACTTACGATTTCGAATTTCGAGCTCGTAGTCGTAGCCGCGTGGCCGTGGCCGTGAGCGACCCGATCGAGATCGGATCACCACCATCACCACCCCGGCCGCACCTCGCTAAAAGATCTTCCCCGGATTCATCAGCCCCTTCGGATCCAGCACACGCTTAATCCCGCGCATGATCTCTATCTGCTCCGCCGTTCGCGTATAATGCAGCGCGTCCTTCTTCAGCAGCCCAATCCCATGCTCCGCCGACACGCTACCTTCATACTTCTGCACCAGCTCGAACATGTGCCTGTCCGCCGCTTTGGTCGCCTGCAAAAACGCCGTTTTCTCCATTCCCTCTGGCTTCATCACATTCACGTGCAAGTTGCCGTCACCAATGTGCCCAAACAAGCAGATCTCAAAATCCGGATACTGCGCAGCAAACAACGCATCGAGCTCCGAACAAAAACCCCTGAGCCCCTTGATCGGCAATGCAACGTCGTTCTTGTGCGGCAGACCGGTCGCCGACAAACTCTCCGAGATCCCTTCCCGCAGCGCCCACAATTCCTGCGCTTGTTGCGACGACTGCGCTACGACGCCATCACGCACGAGACCACTCTCAAAAATCTCATGTATAAATTTATCTACATCGGTAGTTTGCCGTTCAATCTCGAGCAACACATAGTGGCTCGAACGTTCAGCAAACGGCTCCCGCAACTTGCGGTGACTGAGCAAACGTTTCAAACACCGGTCCGTGAAAAACTCGTAGGCCATGAGATGCAGGCCACGCTCGCGAACCGCTGCGAACAAGCTGAGCACCGCATCCAAATCACTCACTGCAAACAAGAACACTTCGAGCTTCTCTGGCACGCGCACGAGCTTGAGCGTGGCCTCGGTGATCACACCAAGAATCCCCTCACTGCCAATGAACAATTGGCGCAGATCAATGCCGGTGTTGTTCTTCTCGAGCGGTCCGCCATGGGCGCCGCCGATCTCCAGGATACTTCCGTCTGCAAGCACTACCTGCAGACCCAGCACCCACTGGCGCGTGAGACCGTAGCGGATCACCTTCACGCCGCCGGCGTTCGTGGCAATGTTGCCACCCACGTGCGAGCTACCTTTGCTTGCAAAATCGACGGGCCAGGTAAGCCCATGCGGCGCGCAGTGTTCATGCACCGCTTGCGTCACGGCGCCCGCTTCTACGCGAACCGTGCCGCCAAGCAGATCCACTGGATCCATGCGCCGCATCCGCGACAGCGACAACACGACCTCGCCCTTGGCTGCAACGGCGCCGCCGGCGAGACCCGTGCGACCTCCCGACGGAACGACGGCAAGCGAATGCGCGTCGCAAGCCTTCAGCGCGAGCGCCACGTCAGCAGTATTTTTGGGAAACAAGATCGCGCTCGGCGCCGGCGCGTAAACTTTTGTCCAATCCTTCCCATACTCGGCAAGCGTGGCCGGATCGCGACTCACCATGTCTGCAGGAAGCGCTGCAATGAATGCGTCTGGAAGCATCAAGGCGCAGTTATATTGCAAACCCGTCAGAAGGGCTACACTGTCTAGCGCGTGGAACGGATTGACCGCTACGAGCTGCTGGCGTCACTAGGCCAAGGGGCAACAGGCATCGTGTATCTCGCGCGCGATACCAAGCTCGATCAAGAAGTCGCCCTCAAAGTCATCTCGCCTGAAGTCGCAAGCAACCCAGCCATTCGTTCACTCTTTCACCGTGAAGCGCGTGCCATTTCCAAGCTCCGTCATCCCAATATCATCGCGCTACATGACTATTCGGGCCCAGAGTCGGAGACGATTTACCTCGTCGTAGAACGGCTCAGCGGCATCACGCTCTTTGACCTCGTTGAGAAAAAACCCCTCGATTTCGTCACTGCCGCTGCGGCTGGATACGAGCTGTGTCTGGCGCTCGATCATGCGCACCAAGCAGGAATCATTCACCGCGATCTCAAGCCGGAGAATGTCTTTCTCGAACCAGATGGTCGCATCGTGCTCTGCGACTTTGGCATCGCACGCGACTACCAAAGTGGAATTCAGAACACCTTGGCGAGCCAAAAGACGGCACTGGCGGGCTCGCCTCTTTATATGTCGCCCGAGCAGATCCTCACGCCGCAAAAAGTGGGGCCCGCTTCCGATCTCTTCTCGCTCGGCAGCGTGCTCTATTATTTGGTCAGCGCGGCGCACGCTTTCGATGCGCCCACCATGCCCAAAGTGCTCAAAGCAGTGAGCTCGGCGAAGTACCAAAGCCTCGATGCA
>JBIKMD010000766.1:0-3504 GCA_044359465.1 Myxococcota bacterium | reverse complement strand
GCGTTGCCGCCTGAGACGCCGCTGGCGCTCCAGCTCAGTCACGAGGGGCCTCTTGACGCTAGTGATAGCATTTTTTCGCTGACTGGTTCGGTGTCGCGTTCTAGCGCGAAGGTGACAATCAACGACGAGCCTATGTTGTTGAACACGGCTGGCGCTTTCGTCCATAGAACGCGGCTCACAGTTGGAGACAACACCCTCGAGGTCGTGGCGCGCGACGGAACGCAGGTCGTCGTGAAGCGCGTCAACGTTCGTTACACACCCAAACTCACCCTTCGCGGTGGTTTTGAGCTGGGCCCCGGCGTACCGATCAGCTTCTCCGGCGAAACATTTGGTTTGCTGCTCGCGGGGCAGCTCGGTTTTGTCTTGAAACCGTGGCTGATGCCCATTGTCCGTGCTGGGATGCTGCTGCTGCTCGGTTCGCCCGTGCAGCCTGCGTTTTTTGCTGATGCAGGTGTAGTCTTCGAGCTGCCCGTCAACATCGTGCTGCGCCCTTACGCAGAGATCGATCTGGGGGTGTTTGGTTTCCTGAATGCGAACTACCCAGAAGCGGCGTCCGGTCGTTCTAGACTAGCGTTTGCGCCAGCCTTAGGAATCGGCGGACGCCTTGGCTACGCGCGCGTCTCGTTCACGCTAGGCGCGCACTACCGTTTGGTACTGGATTCGTACACTAACAAGAAAGTGCACGGGCTCGTGGAGCTTCGGCTTGGATTGGCGTTCGAGTGAGCGCGTGCTGACTATTTGGGACGGAACTGCAGCGCAATCTCGCTGAGCTTTGCTGAATCCACGAGCACGAATCGTTTCTCTGATTTGACGATCAGGCGCGCGCCAAACCATTCGACCATCACGCGGTTGATTGAACGCAGATCGACGCCAAGCGCTTCAGCGAAATCTTGCTGCGTGAGCGCAAGAGGAATGATCGTTCCTTCTTGACCGGGCAGTCCGCGCTTCTCGGCGAACTTGAGCATCATTTGCGCCAAACGCGACGCCGTGTCGTCGAAGAGCAGCGCACGTGCAAGCTCGGACATCTCGCGCAGCTCGCTCGCGGTTTCTGCGATCACGTTTTCTTGCAGCTTTGGTGACGACGCAAGCGCGCGGCGCAGCTCCATCGCTGGAAGCACCCACAGCGTGCTCTTCTCAATGAGCTTGAGCGAGGCTTGCAAGGGTTGTTGTGTGGCGATCTCGTGATGGCCAATACTGGTGGGCGCAAAGACGATGCGTGCGTGACCAACACGGCCGCTGCCTGCAGTGAAGAACAACTTGCCGGTACCGCGAAGGAACGAAACCACTGCATTCGGCGTTTCGCCCTCGCGTACGATTTGAGTGCCTTCTGGCAGCGTCTGTGTCGTGCCTTTTTGAATGAGCATGTCGCGCAGAGCCGGGTCCAAACCCCTGAAGATCGCGAGCTCGTGCAGCGCCTGCGACGGCGTTGGCACAAAACGCACGGGGCTCGTCGTGAGCTCACGGGACTCGCCGTTTTTGGCCTGGTCGCCGCTGTCCTCATCCTGCCGCTCGCTGCCTGAAGATAGGTTCGCGCTCATCAGCTGGCGTAGCGGTACGAGCCGAGGTTCGTCGCTCTCTTCAATCTCTGTCGGTGCCGGTGCGTCGTCCACCTTGTTCACGGAGGCCGCTCTTGGTGCAGCACTCAGGGTTCGGTGCGGTCTTGGACTTTTCGGTGCCATCGTCATCTTTGTCGCGAATGCGCTTTGTTTTGATTTTTCCACGCTGTCGACAGTACGAGGCGACACTGGCTGTTTGTTAGGACGAGACGCCGAATTCTTGGCAGCCCCATGGCTAGCGCTTGCGGTCTCTGCCGCGGCCGAGAGTACTGGCTCTCGGAAATGATTGATGGGGCCGGCCATATCGTCCGGGTTATCGGCATTTGCGCGTGGCAAGTTGTCGCAAAGGACCTGACCTAGGTCCGCGAACGATTGACAAACTGTTTGAGACGCGGGTTTAGCTGGGGAGTGACGAACCACGTCATTGCAATTTCTTTAGTGTTTACGGCGCTGTGCTCCACTGCCAGCGCTAAGCCCGTCGACGCGTCTTTGCGAACGTCAGAAGGGGAAAAGATCACGCTGTCGCTGTTTCGAGACAAGCCAATTCTCCTCTTTTATGAGGACAAAGACTCCACCAACGTGAACCGCCCATTAAAGGACAAGCTCAAGGAGTGGGCGTCGGGTTCCAACTTGTACGGTTTGGCGCATGTGTTCGCTGTCACCAACCTCAGCTCGTACAATTTCTTCCCCGCCCGCAATATTGCCCTCGGCCGCGTGCGCGCTCTCGAACGTAAGCTGAACGTGAAAATTTTGGCCGATTTGGAGGGTGTCATGAGCGCGGAGCCTTGGTCTCTTCCGACCAAGTCCTCGACGGTTGTGGTCATCTCACCGAGCGGCGAAGTGGTCTTTCAGAAGACCGGCGCGTGCAACGACGATGAGATCAAGACGGTCATCACTACGCTCGAACATCTGATCGCAGACTAATGCCCGAGTTGCCCGAGGTCGAAACGGTTCGTGCGGGTCTGGCGTCGCTCCTGCTAGGGCGGCGCATTCGTTCGCTCATCGTGCTTCGCCCCATGCTGCGTTTTGCGATTCCAAGTGCGATCACCAAGCTCGTGGGTGAGCAGATCACGCAGATTGACCGGCGCGCGAAGTATCTTTTGATCCATACAACGGGTGCGAGCGTCCTGTCTCACTTGGGCATGACGGGGACTTGGCAGCGCGCGGACGATAAACGCGAGCAACACACGCATGATCATTTGCGCCTCAGCGCGGAGGATGGAACCACACTCGTCTACAACGACCCCCGCAAGTTCGGGTTCATCGAGCTCTTCGATCGCGAAAAAGGAGCGCCTCGTCTCGCCGAGCTTGGCCCCGAACCGCTGGACCAAGCGGCCTTCACTGCGGACTACCTCGCGGCCGCGCTCCACAAGCGGAACGCGCCGATCAAGAGCTTGCTGATGGACCAGGCAATCGTCGTGGGCGTTGGTAACATCTACGCTGCCGAGGCCTTGTTTCGTTCAGGCATCCACCCCAAACGCAAAGCGGCGAGCGTCAGCAAAGCGCGGCTCGAGACGCTTGTGAAGACTGTGCGCGAAGTGTTGGAAGAAGCCATTGAAGCCGGTGGCAGCACCATCGACGATTTTCGAAAAATTAACGGTCAGAGCGGCTACTTTCAGCACACATTTTCGGTTTACGCGCGCGAAGGCCAGCCGTGTTTAGTGTGCAAACGCACCCTCAAGCTCGCGAAAATTGGCGGACGTAGCAGCGTTTACTGCCCGCAGTGCCAAAAGTAATCCCTGCGCGAACGCTTTCGTCCTTTAGTCGCGTTCATAAGCCCCAACGCTCCAAGGCGCGGTGCGAGGCGTCTGCTCGAAATCGACGGGCACGAGGTTGCAAGGTTCGCTGCCGCGCGACGGCAGAGCGCATCCACTCAGCGGTGGCATGTAGCCGGAGCCCCCTGTTGGACCCGTCACCGCGCCGCAGCCTGGCCCTGGTCCTTGTGGGC
>JBIKMD010001119.1:0-3507 GCA_044359465.1 Myxococcota bacterium | reverse complement strand
CAGGCCTACGCCAACCACCGCAAGGCCCATGGCCTGATTGGCCAAACGCGCGTCAGTGTCCTGCGGGCAATCAACTCTGGGCGCCTAGAGGAGCCGGCTGTCAGGCGTGAGGGTAGGGGATGGGTGATTGACCCTGCCCTGGCAGATGAGCAGTGGGCCACCAGGAGCGGCACGACGGTCAACAGCCCCAGGCCTCCTGGCGCAGCGGTCAGTTCACCGAGGCGGCAGGCATCTACCGCTCCGCATCCTCCCGCACCTGGCGGCCCCAGTTACGCGGAAGCGCGACGCGCCAGGGAGGTCTACAGAGCTGAACGAGAGCGGCTTGAGTTGATGAAGGCGAAAGCTGAGCTAGTGCTAGCTGCTGACGTGAGACAGGAAGCATCTCGCTTGGCGCGGCAGGTGCGTGATCTGCTGCTGATCATTCCCAACAGATTGGCAGCCAGGCTTGCCGGGATGACAGATCAAGATCAGGTGAGGTCAGAACTTCAGGCTGAAATCGAATCAGCGCTACGAGGGCTAGCCGATGCCTGAGGCCGCATTTCTCTACAAGCAAGCCTTTGTCAAAGCGCTACAGCCGCCGCTCAACCTGACAGTCAGCGAGTGGGCGGATAAGGAGCGAATTCTTACGCGGCGATCAACATCAGAGCCGGGCCTGTGGCGAACTGATCGCGTTCCGTTCCTGAAGGAACCGATGGATTTGCTTAGTCCTAGGGAGCGAAAAATAAAGCGGGTTGTGCTTATCTTTGGCTCGCAATCTGGGGCAAAGACTGAGTGTGGTCTTAATTGGTTGGGCCGAACGATCGCCATGGATCCCGCGCCGTTTCTGGTGATGTTTCCTACGGAAGCATTCGCTAAACGTCAGATCAGGCAACGGCTTACACCATTGTTCAAAGACACTCCAGCTGTAGCCCGTAAAGCGATAAGCAGTAAATCGCGCGATGCTGCTAACGCCATGTTCTTAAAAGAGTTTGAGGGCGATATGCTGCTGAGCATTATCGGCGGCAACAGTGGTAGCGCAGCCCAGGGTATGCCAGCTCAGTATCTATGGGCTGATGAAGTTTCATCATTGCCGCTAGAGATTGATGACAAGGGCGATCCCTTGGAAAATGCTGAGGCTCGTCTCACCAATTTCCCAGAGCGGAAGACCCTGCTTACCAGCACACCGGGAACTCGGGGCGCCTGCCGCATTACCGCAGAGTTCGAAACTCGCAGCGATCGCCGCCGTTACCGCGCGTTGATGCCATGTTGCGACGCGCTGGAGGTGTTGCGCTGGGAGCACTTCGTATGGGACCGTCCCGATGGGGACGTGTGGTGTCAGTGCCCAGCGTGCAATGAGCGCGTCGCTCAACACCACAAGGCGACCATGCTGGCGGGCGGAGAATGGAAGGCGACCGCCAAGGGCGATGGCGAGACCGCGGGGTTTCACCTGCCTGGCTGGTATGCGCCCTACGGGTGGTTGATGTGGGAGAAGATCCGGGACGAGTTTCTTAGGGCTAAAAGTGATCACTTGCTTCTGAAGGGCTGGGTAAACAAACGCGCCGCCGAGGCTTGGGAGGATGCCCTGGAGAATCTGTTCAATGCCGAGGGCCTGGCCAAGCGCCGACAGGACACAGCGGCCGGCAACGGCTACCCGGCTGGCAGCGTCCCGGATGGCGTGCTGGTGATCACCGCAGGCGTTGACGTGCAGGGCGGCGGCGGGTCGATCGGTGAGCGCATCGTGGTGACTCTCTGGGGCTGGGGCCGCGGTGAGGAGGGCTGGCACCTTGGCCACTGGGAGATCCATGGCGATCCTCAGGGCGATGAGGTCTGGGACCAGCTTGACCGGATCGCCGACACCAAATGGAAACGGAACGACGGCACTCAGCTGTCGATCATTCAGGGGGCCATTGACGATGGCGGCAACGCAACCCACCGCGTCCGCGACTACTGCCGAACTCGCGGGAAATGGGTGCCGGTCAAGGGCGGCAGCCAGAGCGGCAAGGCCATCATCGGCAAGGGCCAGGCCGTAGACATCAACCGCAAAAATCAGGCGATCCAACGGCATTCGGTGCTGCTGTATCCGATCGGCACCGACACCAGCATGGCGCACCTGCAGGGCCGCCTACGGAGCGACACACCGGGTCCGGGATACCTGCACCTGGGCGAGGCCTCAACTGATCAGTTTCTGGCGGAGTTGTTTCCGTGGAAGCGCCGACCCCGGATGGTGAAAGGGTTTACCCAGTACGAATGGTTCCTTCCGCAAGGCGAGCACGACGAGGGCGGCGACTGCACCCGCTACGCCTACGCGGCCCTGCAGCTGGTGGCCCGGCGATACAACCGGGCGACAATGTGGGATCAACTGGAGGCGCAGCTGAAGGAGCCTCTGCAGACAACGCAGATCCAGCGTCGCAAATCCACCTACCTAACTCAGTAGCCTGTCACCATGGCATACACGCAAGCCCAGCTAGACGACCTACGCGCCGCGATTGCCGAGGGTGTGACTAGCGTCTCTGCCAACGGTCGGACTGTTTCATATCGCAACCTAGACGATATGCGAAAGGTTGAGCGTGCCATGGCCGATCAACTGGAGCCTAGTACCAGGAGACCCTTGAGAATCCTGGCTAGCTTTCGGAGGGCTTGATGGCACGCACTGCCGCCCAGCTCGAGAGGGCACTGAAAGCCGCTCAGGTGGAGATGGCTAAAACGCACCTTCGGGCGTTTGAGGCTGCCAAGGTATCGCGCCGTACTGACAACTGGTTGACCGACAGCAAAGGCCCAAACTCTGATATGCGGCTGTCGCTGCAGCGGATCATTGCCCGCCATCAGGATTTGGTCGATTCCGACCCATGGGCAAGCAAGGCGATCTCTGTGGTGGTGAGCAACTGGGTTGGTGATGGCATCATCGGTCGACCTGTTGGAGCTGGCTCAAGCCGTCGCTATCAGGAGGGTTGGCGAGAGTGGTCTGAGTCTCTCGATTGCGACTGGGACGGGCTGGGTAATCTCTATGCAAAACAGGTGCTAATTGCTCGCACGGTAGCCGTTAGGGGTAGCTGCCTTGTTCGTAGGAGGATTGTTCCGGAGCTGTTAAATCGAGGCTTGCCGCCGTTACAGCTGCAGGTGCTGGAGCCTGATTGGCTGGACATCACAAAAGATGATGGAGCAAGGATCAAATTTGGTAAACAATACTCTGACGATGGACGATTAGAGGGCTATTGGATTCGCCGCTACCACCCTGGCGAAAGCGACTGGCGTAATGCTCGCCTTGGTTCGGACTTTGTACCAAAGTCCGAGATCTGCCACATCTATGATGTGCGCCGGCCCGGCCAAGCTACAGGTGTCCCGTTTGGTGTAAGCGCTCTGCTCAAGCTGCGCGACATCAGCGATCGCGACTCAGCCCAGCTGTTGAAGGACAAGCTGGCGGCTTGTTTCATGGCGTTTCTTGAGGATACAGAAGCTGACCCAACCCTAAAAACAGATGGCAATGCTTTACTAGATGCGCTTGAGCCTGGCGCTATTGAGATCTTGCCG
>JBIKMD010000995.1:0-2784 GCA_044359465.1 Myxococcota bacterium | reverse complement strand
GTCTTCATGATCAAACGATCGAGAAACTCGTCATGCACGGATTCATGCACGTAGATGCGCGAGAGTGCGCTGCACTTCTGACCAGAGAGACCAAAGGCAGAACGCAAGGTGCCGCTCGCGGCTTTGTCTAGATCTGCCGATGCGCAAATGATCGCCGGATTTTTTCCTCCCATCTCGACGAACGCAGGCTTTGGGTAGAGGCCGCTCACTGCTTGTTGGAGAAGCTGCATGCCTACTTGCTTGCTGCCTGTGAACGCCACGCCGTTCGCGCTTGGGTGCGTGGTGAGTGCAGCGCCAATGTCACGGCCCGTGCCGTGGGCGAGCTGGAACACACCCTCAGGCAGTCCCGCGTCACGCAGCACTTCGTACAATTTGTTGCCGCACCACGGTGTTTCTTCGCTCGGTTTGAGAATGACCGTGTTGCCGCCGAGTAGCGCGGCGCCGGCCATGCCTGCTGCGAGCGCCATGGGGAAATTGAACGGCGCGACAACCACAAAGACGCCCCACGGCCGCAGCACGCTGCGCGTATCCTCGTTGGGAGAGAGGCGGGCGAGCGGACGCACGAAGCCGTTGTGCTCCTCGAGCTGGCCCGCGTAGTAGCGAAAGAGGTCCGCAGACTCTTCCACGTCGCCGAGCGCTTCGAGTCGGCTCTTGCCCGTTTCCAATACCATGATCGCTGCGAGCTCCAGACGGCGCTCCGAGATCAAGTCTGCTGCTTTCATGAGCAAGGCATGGCGTTCACGCCACGGCCGTCTGCCCCAGTCCTTTTGTGCGCGCTGTGCGTGTTCAAAAAGGGCACCCGCTTCTTTGGCGGACGCGGTTGCAAAGCGTCCAAGCAGCATCCGCCTGTCAGAAGGGTTGAAGTTGTCCACGAAGGCGCCGGCCACGTGGGCTTTCCCACCGATGTACGAGGGATGTTCTGCGCCGAGGCCTGCTTGCACTTTAGCAAAAGCCGCGTCGAGGGCTTTGTGCAACTCGCTGAGGTCAGCGTTCAGAACCGAGTAGGTAATGCGGAAAGTCATTTGGCTTCCTATTTGTGAAAGAACGTCGTGATCACGTCTGCGAGCAGCGTCACTAGCGCTTTGATTTCTGCTTCGCTGGCAATGAGCGGCGGACCGATCATGACCAAGTCGCCGTTGGTACCGTCGGCCTGCCCAGTGTTCGGCCACACGATGAGGCCCTTGTCGAACGCGGCTTGCACGAAGCGCTCGGCGACTTTGTCTTTGCGAGGGAAGGGCGCTTTGCTCTGCTTGTCGGCCACAAACTCCACGCCCGCAAGCATGCCGATGCCAGCGACGTTGCCCACGTTCGGCAAGCTGAGTAGAGCTTCACGCAGCGTCTTCTGCATGAAGGCACCTACTCTCGCTGCATTGCCAACGACATCGTGCGCAGCAAAATAGTCAAGCGTCGCAAGCACGGACGCAGCCATCGACGGCGCGTGTAAGTAGGTCTGCGCGTGCATGAAATAGCCAGAGCCGTTTTTCATTTCTGCCAAGTGCGTTTCTCGCACCATGACCGCACTCGTTGGCACGTAGCCGCCCGAGAGGCCTTTCCCCAACACGATAATGTCTGGCGCGAGTGTGCCGAGACTCGGATGCGTGGATGCAAAGAAAGACCCGGTTCGTCCCGCGCCGCACAACACTTCGTCGGCGATCACCAGCACGCCGTGGCGCTTGCACACCTCGTTGACTGCTTCGAAATACCCGGGCGGCGGCGTGGCTGCACCAGCGGACGAGCCAATGACGGGTTCGAAGATGAAGGCACACACCGTCTCCGGTCCAGCCGCGCGTATTTTCGCGTCGAGCTCGTCCGCAAACCATGCGGCATCGTGATCTCCCCGGTACTGGTAGGGCGCGCTCACGGTGAGCACTTCATTCAGCAATGGCCCAAACCACTTCTTGTAATGTGGACGGCCGCTCGCGGAAAGCGCGTACAAGGTGTTGCCGTGGTAGCCAGGGGTACGCGCAATGATCTTGTTGCGTTTGTCTTGGCCGCGCTCCACGCAGAGCTGCCGCGCAAACTTGATAGCGGCTTCCACTGCCTCTGAGCCAGAGCCCAAAAACGCAGCCCGCGTGATGCCTGCCGGCGCGTACGCACACAGTTTTCGCGCGGCGTCTTCCGCGACTTGCGAGGTGAACTGCATGCCGTTGACGTAGGCGACCTTTTCTAGCTGTGATGCCACGGCGCGCGCCACGGCCTTGTTGCCGTGACCCACACTGCACACCAGGGCGCCAGAGCTGCCATCGAGGTAACGTTTGCCATCGGTGTCGAAGAGATAGACTCCTTCGCCGTGAGAAATGACTGGGAACGCGCGATCCAAGCTGCGCAGCAGGAGATTGCCGTCGGGATATCGAATCATGCGAGAGAGTGTCCGCTGATGTGCGGCTGAGATCAACGTTTGATGAAGTCGAGGTAGAGTTTCGCGGATTCTGTTGGGCGCTCGAGCATGGGGCCATGGCCAGTATCCTTCATAACCACGAGCTGCGAGCCCGCGATGCCTGCAGCGAAGACCTCAGCGCAGGAGGGATCGATGATGCGGTCGGTATCGCCCCAAACAATGTGGGTGGGTGTTTTCAACTCGCGGAGCCGCTCACTCAGATCGATGCCGGGCACGCGAATGTCGCGAAACACTTTGTCGTTGAACGCTTGGTTTTTGAGGCCGCGCTGCAGAAAGTACGCCTTGACCGAGCCCGGAATGCTCGGTTGCTGCACGAAGGTCAGGCTGAGCAAGCGATCGAAATCGGCTTCGCTCCTAACGACCAGCGGGTTCTCTTCCGGCGTGAT
>JBIKMD010000765.1:0-3511 GCA_044359465.1 Myxococcota bacterium | reverse complement strand
CCGATCTTTGGCCGTCTTGAGCTTGATGACGTTGCCGCCCCGCTTCGTTTTGCCCCAGTAGTGGGAGAAGCCAAGGAAGTCGAACGTCGTCTGCCCCGTGCCGCCGAACGGCGGTCGCCGCATCTCGGTGCATCGCGTTTTCTGTGGGTGCAGCTCAAGGCCGTACTTCTCGAAGCGCTTGAACAGCACCGCGTAAATTCGCTCTGCGTCTTGCTTGTCTGCGCACACAATCACCGCATCATCGGCGTAGCGAACGAGCGCGGCTCGTTTCGCCAGCCGTGGCAACACGTCATGCTCGAACCACTTGTCGAGCACTTCGTGCAGGTAGATGTTTCCAAGCATCGGCGAGATGACGCCACCTTGCGGTGTGCCGCTCGCCGACTTTCGGATGGCTCCGTTCTCCATCACTCCAGCGTTGAGCCACTTACCAACCATTCTCCGAATGACACCATCGCTTATCCTTTGGCCGAGGACTTCTTGCAGCCGAGTGTGGTCCACGCGATCGAAATATTGCCGCACATCAAGCTCGATGACGTAGCCGCCTTTCATCTCCATGAGCGCAGCTCTCAGCGCGTCGAGGGCTTGGTGCGCGCTGCGCCCAGGTCGAAAGCCGTACGAGCAGTTCAGGAAGTCCTGCTCGTAGACGCTTTCGAGCACCATGCTGATGGCGCGTTGCGCTACCTTGTCTTCAAACGTTGGGATGCCGAGCGGGCGAAGGCTTTTGCCGTCGCCCTTGGGGATGCATGTGCGTCTGACTGCCGGTGCACGATAAAGGCCCTTCTTGATGCGCTCCAGTAGGTCAGCCAGATTCTCGTCGAGGCGTTCGGCATACTGCTCGGCCGTTTGCCCGTCGGTTCCGGTGGCTCCATCCTTTCGCGTCATCGCGTAGGCTTCGTGCATCCAGTCGAGGTCGATGTGATGGCTCAGCGTGCTGATGACCATCGTCGGTGCTTCTCGGGCCAACTTCGCTATCCGTTGGCGTTTCGTTGAGACACTTTCAGAGCGCGATGTCTCCATGTCTTTCCTTCCTTCGGTTCAATTGCCTGGCGCCCCCTTCGCTCCGCTGGGTCGCGTTGGATTGCTTCCCCAGCCTCTTCGCTACGTCTGAGGCGCTCCGACTTCCTGCCGCCCGTCACGCACGTTTCGTCTTCCTTCACGCCACGCTGACCCAACCGTGGTCGCATGCTTCGCTCTCATCCGCGGTGCGACCGCCGCAGTGAGCCTGGCGTTGAGCTCATAGGTGTTCGCCTTCACCTGCTTACGGTTCGGAGACGACAGGATCTCCCAGGTTCCTGGGCAGCCCTTCGCGAACATGCTGCGTTCATCGACCCCGGTGAGCCACGTCGACCTCGCCTTACGGTCGTCCGTGGTGTTGCCTTCCGTGCACACCCACGCCGTCGGCCTCACGAGGAGATTTCGGGATTGCACTACCGCAGCCTATTGCGCCCGCTGTCTACGCTTCGCAGCCCGAGTTGCCTCGTTCCACGCAAGACTCGCTTCCGGCCCGCTCGCTACGCGCTTGCCGGTCGGGGCTTCCACCCGAGGGCTGCTCTCTCTGCTTTCAGGTTGTCACTTCATTTCATCGATGACCTCCATCTTGCAAAGCCAGGCTTGTCCTGGCGCACGGGCGTCACTTTTTGTTGGCATTTGACGCCACGCATTCGCGGCGAGAGCCCAACCAGAACACCATCACGGCTTCACCCACGCAGGATAGATCCCTAGCTGTCGCTGCAGCTTACCATCGTGCGCGGGCACCACAGTGATCCCTGTGCGCTCGAGCGCACGAACGCGATCAAGCGTCTTCTGCGTTGCTGTGGCGTCCGCATCAGCGGCGTGCCGTGCCAACCAAATTTTGGAACGCCCCTCTTTCAAAGCAGCGCTGTTCCACACCACGTCACCAACGAAGAGATAGCGCGAACCACTGCCGAGCGTTATCAGCATGCCCACCGACCCTGGTGTGTGCCCGAACAGCGGAAGCAGGACGACGCTCCCATCTCCGAACATGTCGAACTTGTCTTCCACGAAAGGAATCGATTTCCAGCGTACGCCACTCACCTGCGACGGCCAGCCTACGTGGCGCTCCTGGTCCGGCGCCCAAACGATAGCATCCGGAAAGTCATGTAGTCCGCTGGCGTGATCCCAATGCGCGTGACTCAAAACAATACTGCTGATGGGAAGACCCTTGAGCTGATCCGCAGCGGGAACAACCGGCGCATCATAACGAAAGAAGGGCCGGCGCCAGAGCGCCATGTCCGCCTGGTACTGCGCGTCGACCTGACGACCAAGCCCAGAGTCGAAAAGGAAGTAGGTGTCGTCATGCTTCACGAGGACGGCGGAAAACATGATCTCCACCGACTTACTGAGCTCGCCGCCATCAAACACCATCGCTTCTCGCACCTGACGCGAAGACGTGTTCACGAACGAGAACGACACGGAGGCACTTAGAAGCAACGTCATGATCATGCTTCATCAAACAACAGAGGCGCACATGAGACAAACAGATAGTATTCATAGCTGACATGACAAAAATCGATGTTCGATCCTTGAACCTGAATCTCTTGCCTGCGCTGGAAGCCCTGCTGCGAGAAGAGAGCGTTTCTGGCGCCGCGCGCCGCATGCACGTGGGACAATCGGCGATGAGCCACTCCTTGGCGAGACTGCGGTTGCTGTTTGACGATCCATTGTTCGTCACCTCGAATCGTAAGCTGGTGCCCACGCCGCTCGCGCGGAAGCTCGCTAAGGATCTCACACTCGCGCTCGACCAGCTCGAACGCGCAATCGCACGCCCAGAGCCATTCTCGCCAAAGACCGCACACAGATCCTTTCGCGTGAGCACACTCGACTACTTCGAGCTCACCGCGCTGCCACGGGTGCTCGAGAAACTCAGGCGAGAAGCACCCCATCTCAACCTGGAGATCGAGCGCTACTCCGCCGCCGCTACACCGGCGTTGCTCGCAGGGGAGATCGATCTGGCGCTGCTTGGCAATGCCATGACTGGTGTCTCGGGTTTGTCGCGCCACGCGCTGCCGCCAGTAGGCTTTTCCGTGATAGCCAAAACGAATCTCAAGAAACTCGATCTGAAAACCTACACCAACGCGGGGCACGTCCTGGTGAGTGTCGAAGGGCGCCGTGATGGCGTCGTAGATAGAGCACTAGCCGCAAGAGGCCTCTCGCGGCGGGTTGCGCTACGTGTTGCGAATTTCACCAGCGCACCGCTTGCCGTGCTCGCATCGGATCACCTGTGCACTGTTCCAACGCCAGTCGCGCTGCGTGCTCGCGAGCTTTTCGGCTTGCGCGTCTTTCCAGTGCCGCTCGCCCTGCCTGCCCTCGAATCCTTCGCGCTGTGGTCGCGCAGACTCGACGAGGACGAAGCAAACCAGTGGCTCCGCCGCATGTTTCTCGAGTCAGCGCAGTGATTCAGCACGGGCCTTGAGCGCCTTAGCGTGCGCGTCGAAGCCCGCTTGAATTTGCGACAGCGGAATGAAGCGATGCAGCAGACCGTGAAAAACCT
>JBIKMD010000764.1:0-3513 GCA_044359465.1 Myxococcota bacterium | reverse complement strand
GTATTTCACTTCACGTTCTCCAATCGCTTGAGCAATGCACGCTCTAAGCCTCGTTTCAACTCGCGATGCATCGGTACGGTCTCACGCTCCGTGCCTTTGCCAATGATGATGTGGCTGCCTGTCTGACGCAGGACTTTCCAACCATTATCTAGATACTTCTTGAGCATTTCTCGTCCACTAAGGGGCACGATGTTCTCCTTTAGTATACCAACTATACTTGGCTATGTCTATTTCAACCTTTTGAGAATGCCCAGCCACGCTTGACCTCAGGCGACCAGAGCTGACGTCCAATCGCCGTAAAACCTCAAACGATGCTGGTCGATCACTTTGCCGTCGCGCATATCAATCGACCAGGAATAGGGACTGAGTTGGAGCGGCCGCTTGGCCAAGTCTCGCCACTGAAGCATCGCGACAAAGCGCTCGGTGAACGCTCTATAGGCATGTGGACCGTGCGTCGTCGCGCGCACAAAACGCCCGTGAAGCCTACGCATAGGTTGCGGCACGGCGTCGGCGCAGTAGCAGCGCAGCGATCGTCAGCGTCCACCAAGGTGCGCCGGCGGAATTGCAACCACCACCCGAAACGCCAACGTCGTCATAGATGTTGTCGCCATCATCGTTTGGCTCTGCGGTGAGCCGCCTCACTCACATCACGCACGCCGTCAGCATCGGAGTCAGCGTCGTTTGGACCCGTGCCAAATAGAGTTTCTTCTGCATCGGTGCGAGCATCCCAGTAGACTGCGTCCGCAAAATCGGTACGGGAACTGACCAACCGCCGAGAACGCAGAGCACGCTGAGGAGAACGGATAGTTTGGAAAGACAACGCCCATTAGATCCCTTCGAACTCAGCGGGCTCTACCGTCCTCCGCGTGATGATGTGTTGCCTGACGAGTCGAGCTCGTATCGTCGAACTGAGTGAGAAGCTCGGCGTAAGTGCGTGAGCCGCTGGGGATGCTTCTCGCCGCGGCAGCGCTGATGGCCGTAGAGACATGCAAGTCAGCGCAAGAGGCGCTACTTCGGGCAGTCGAGGCAAATCCCGCAAACTCCCGATGGTCCCTCGCATCCGCAAAAAATCGTCACTTCTTCAAGTCCGCGTATGGCATGGGCGCCGCCATGAGAATGTTGCCCCTCCTGTTTCTCCTAGGATCATGTGGCCCGCAGCCCGTCGGAACCGAGAACGCACCGACGCCACCAAGCGCCAGCAACGCCTCTGTTCGCAAAAGTCTGAGCAGCGGAACCCGGTTGAAGGCTCGCGTTTTCACCGGTGCTGACGGCTCGATGGAACCGGTGGCCATAGGCTGGCTGGCTACTCGGCCACTGCCCCTATTCTGGGACTCTGTTCGAAACGAAGACTGTGTTCGTAAACTCGCTTCGGACGGCAAAGCGCGATGCCTTCCCCTTTACGGTTTCGGTCTTCAGGGGCTCACAGGCTACTTGATGTTCGAGGACGCCAGCTGCACTCAGCCTGTCGCGCTGTCGAAGCTCGCGCCAGGAGCGACGGGAGAATTGGACTCACTGCTGACGGAGTACTATGGTCTGGTTCTCGCTGCGACTTCCGCGCTGGCCGTTTCCGATAGCACCACATACGGCACGCATGGCCTCAGCTACCGAATACACACCCCTGTCGAACATCTCGGAGCGATCTTCGAAAAGGACAACACTGGATGCAAACCGACTCCCCGTGATCCCGCCCTCTACTACTACTCGCGCGGCGCAGAAATTCCGCCGACCGAGTTCGTCGAAATGACGCCGGGCTTGTTATGACTACTTGCGCGCTCAGATTTCTACGCTTCTAAGCGCCCGCGACAGAGCAGGCACAGTTAGAAACACGAGGGCAGCAAATGGGCACGCAAGTGATGGCTAGGGGGAGCAAATCGCTGTTTGACCTAATCTCTCGGATGCATCCCGTCGCAGCATTGGCGCTAGCCTCAGCTGCTTCGCTGCTTGGGACCCTGGTGCAATGGGGATACGGCAAAATCGGAATGGATCTGGAATCGGCGATGATCAGTCGTTTCACACCAAACGCATCAGCGCCCTCAGTGTCGAATCTCATCCTGTTGAACGCAATCGTCTGTCTTGTTGGGCTCCCCTTGTCCGCGTTGTTGCTCGGCTTGATCGCTAGACGCTTTGGTCCAGCGCGGCCGCCATACAAAACTGCGATCGCAGTGACCTCGTATTCGCTGTGAAGGTGCTATCGTAGCGTTTCCTGCGCGGGGTGCCTTACTCAGGCTTGATGCGCCATGGTGAGTGCTCATCGAGCGAGTCTAGGTAAAGCGCCTCAACCTTCTTGCGCGCCCAGGGCGTGCGGCGAAGAAATTTCAGGCTCGAGGCAATGCTCGGGTCATCCGTAAAACAACGAATCTGAATGAGCTCGCCGAGCTTTGGAAAGCCGTAGGTTTTGACCAAATGTTCGACGATCATGGCGAGCGTGACGCCATGGAGCGGATCGGGACTCGCCATTAGCCCGCCGGAGGTGCGCCGCTTGGGGGTGCACCACCGCCTTGCGGACCTTGGCCTGGTGCTCCGCCGCCACCGCCACCACCTCCGCGACCTCCACGCCCGCGCCGACGCCGACGTCTCCGCGCGCCGTCCTCACGTTGACCGCCTTCGCCGCCTTCTCCTGGAGGAAGTCCCTCTGCACCAGCTTCACCAGCAGGCCGAGGACCTTGTTGCGGCGGGCGTTCACCCTGAGGCGGCCTGTTCTCACGCGGCGGCCTGTCGCCTTGCGGGCGATTGCGATCACCTTGTGGCGGCCGATCACCTTGCGGCCGCGGACCTTGTTGGCCTCGATTACGGTCATCCCGCGGCGGCCGATCACCTTGCGGACGATTGCGGTCATCCCGCGGCGGCCGATCACCTTGCGGACGATTGCGGTCATCCCGCGGCGGCCGATCACCTTGCGGACGATTGCGCTCATCCCGCGGCGGCCGATCACCTTGTGGACGATTGCGATCATCCCGCGGCGGCCGATCGCCTTGCGGACGATTGCGGTCATCACGTGGTGGACGTTCGCCTTGCGGAGGACGATCACCTTGTGGGCGCGGCCCTCGCTCATCACGGCGCTGCTGATCGCGTGGTGGTCTGTCACCTCGCGCTTGCTCCGGACGATCCTGCCGTGGTCGATCCTCGCGACGCGCTTCTGGCGAACGTGCTTGCTGCGGCGCAGGGGTCGCACCGGCGGGCTTCGCCGACGCATCTTCACTCGCGCCGTCCTCGCTCTCGTCATCTTCCTCTTCGAAGCTGCTTGGCGCACCCAAGTTCGGTTCGAGGAGCTCGCCTTTTTGTCCGAACATCGGGCTGACTTGCTCGGCATCGAACTCTTCGTAGCCTTCGAGCAATTGCACGCGCACCTTGCGGCGCAGCACGTTCACGTCTTTGACGCGGCCGTCGCCCATGGGCGTGTAAACGCGCTTGCCAATTTTGGGCAGGCCCTTGCGCATGTCACGGTAGGTGTCTTGCTCGTAGGTGAGACAACACAACAAACGGCCGCATTGGCCTGAGACTTTGTCTGGATTG